>JAQCND010000653.1 GCA_028274765.1 Bradymonadaceae bacterium | reverse complement strand
GTCCCATCGGCGCTGTATTGATCCGTGGCGGGGACGGCACGGGCCTTGATTTTGGGGCGGGGGTTGGATTCGGGGGCGAACCAGTTGTCGATGGGGAGGTCGTGTTCCCGGGCAAACGACTCGATCTTGTCTCGACTCTTCGGTCCCTCCATCGACAGCCCGATCATCCGAAGCTGTTCCGAACTCCACTGGTCACGCACCTCGCCGAGCCTCGGCAGTTCGGCGACACAGGGAGCACACCAGGTGGCCCAGAGGTTGACGAGCGTTGGCGTCGATTGAGTCGAGAGCGCGACGGGGTCGCCGGAATCGCTCGAAAACGGACGGGCCCGAATCTCGGGGACGTCGTCCTCGCCTCCACTCGGAGTCTCGGATTCGGACGACTCGTCCTGCTTCGACGATGCCCCCGATTCGCCGGATTCCGATGACTCCGGTGCGTTCGAGGTGGCACTCTTCGAGGAACTTCCCCCCGAAGACGAGCTTCGATCACAGGCGGGAAGGCCGACGAGTGCGAGTGCGACGCACATGATACTCAGGGACGTCAGCGAACTCGAAGTCGAGGACATGGGGACTCCATTGAGATGAGGGAGCAACAGCCGAATCGCCAGACTCTCGAAGCACATGCTGTAGCGGAACGCATGCCCCGAAATCAAGATACCTCCCGGTCCCGTCTTCGAGGCAGTTCGGCCCAACAAGCGAACCTTTGGCCCATCTTTACGTACCATTCGCCGGTCGTCTGGCCCACGTGGAGAGAGGGCGAGTACGCCCGCCGTCTCATCATGAGACGATGAGGGCATCTCTGATCGGTGACGGACTCTTCCAGACTCGAGGACCATCGCCATCCCATGAGACGTGGATACGACACAGTGGGCGCATGTGCCTCGACGAGCTGGGCCCTCGATCGCGTCACGTCGCCTCGAGGGGAGCTGGTTCGATAGGCCAGCCAAAGAGCCTGCGTCCCCTGAAAGTGGGAGCCTCGTCGGCTTGTGTCTGGATTGGTGGAGCTCGAATGCGATTGCTTGTATCCATCCCTCCTGACGTCCGCTCGTACCCCTTCGGTCACAATCGTCGCCCCAAGCTTACAAGCTGTCGTGTCCGAGCGAAGTCGCCGGACGCCAAACCGGTGATCACGCCGATGTGAATCTATTGACGCTGTCCCCTGGCAAACCGTATACTGCTTCGGTAGCACCATCGCCCGGGTCGAACGCCGATTACAGAGGTGTGGACTGTGGATCGTCCGATGCTCTTCGGAAAATACTGTCTCCTCGAACGAATCAGCGTGGGGGGCATGGCGGAAGTCTTCCGCGCCAAACCCCTCCCTGCCGAGGGAATGGGCAAGATGCTGGCCCTCAAGCGCATCTTGCCCCATCTCGCCGAGGATGAAGAGTTTATCACGATGTTCGTCGACGAGGCGAAGCTGACCGTTCAGCTGAAACATCCGAACATCGTCGAAACCTACGAGCTAGGGAATTTTCAGAGCTCGTACTACATCCTCATGGAGTACATCGCGGGGGCCGATGTTTTGACCCTCCAGAAGCGCCTCCGCAAACGTCGGCGCATCATGAGCGTCGCTCAGGCGTGCTACGTCGCCCGAGAGGTCGCTAAAGGGCTACAGTATGCCCACACCAAGTGCGACGAAGACGGGCGCCCCCTCAACATCATCCACCGCGACATCTCGCCGCAGAACATCCGTCTGACCTACGACGGGCGCGTCAAACTGATCGACTTCGGGATCGCCAAGGCAGCCGTCCAACAGACCAAAACCCAGGTCGGCGTCCTGAAGGGAAAATTCGGGTACATGAGCCCGGAACAGGTCCACAACGAGGACATCGATCATCAGAGCGACATCTTTGCGCTGGGGACGTGTCTCTGGGAGATGCTGACCAATCGCCGTCTCTTCAACGGCGAAAACGAGTTTGAGACGCTCCAGATGGTCAAACAGTGCAATTTCCCACCCCCCAGCGAGAAGAACGAGCAGATTCCGCCGGAAGTCGACGACATCGTCATGAAGGCGCTCGAGCCGGATACCGACAAGCGCTATCAGTCGGCGCAGGCCTTCGCCGATGCCCTGACGGGATTTCTCGAAGGGATTGACCAGCCTTATACGAGTCGTCACCTCCAGCAGTGGATGGCGGAGACGTTCTCCGAGGAGCTGGGCGAAGAGCGTCGCAAGCGCGAAATCTACAATCAGATCCATACGCCAACCGACGTCAAACACTTCGAGGAGCTCCTGCCCGAAGACGAGGAGCTCGAGGATCTGATCGACGACGACGATCGAGAGGAAGGCGAGCAGGTCGATGAAGGCGTCGAGGTGCCCGAAGACGAGGTCGACGAGCCGCACACCGGCGAAGAGGAGGATGACGAACTCTGGGATCCGGACTTCGCCCCGGACGAAGAGGATGTCGACCCCGAGGAATTCGCCTCGAATCATACGCAAGTCGCGGCCGGTGGCTTCGACCCCTCCGTCTTCGAGGACGAAGAAGACGATATCATGGAGATCGGCGACGACGATCTCATCGAGGTCGAAGAGGCCGAATTCGACGAGGCGGAGCTGGACGATTCGGAAGTCGAGCCCGTCGGCGATGGAATCAGTCAACCGGGAGGCGCCCGAGACGAAATGGGGGCCGCCTCGGTAGAAGCTTCGTCGCCTGGAGCGGATCGAGGCCAGGGAGCCGGGGCGCCGGCCGGAAGCGGGGACCGGCAGCCGAGAGACGACCGCACGCCCTCCGGACGACAGTCGGCCGCCTCTTCGCCGGGCGGAGACGCATCGGACGAACCGGCGCGCATCTCGGCGGCGGGCCAGGCGTCCAAACAGACGGCGGGCAATCAACTCTCGAGCTCGTCGAACGATACCCCTCGGGCCCAAGTCGCTCAGACCGACTCTGGAGACACCGATCCCTCCGCACGAGTCGAATCCCCATCGGCGTCGAATCAGCGTGATGCAGAGGGCGCCAGCTCCTCGTCGGGACGTACGTGGCGTCTGGTAGCGGCGGCAGCTACCGTGTTGGTGTGTCTCGGTCTGGCCGCCACGACGGGGTGGTATGTCACCACCCAGACCGCGAGCGGTGAAACCGCTTCGACGGGGACACTTGTTGTCAACGCCAACCCCACACCTCCGAGCGGAGCCGCCTTTCTCGTCAACGGTGAAAAGCGGGGCACGACCCCCCCCGTCTACATTCCCAGCCTCGAGGCCGACGAGTTCCATCGCATCGAAGTGCGCCATCCGGCGTACTCGAAGGCAACTCGAGAGGTGAAACTCCAGCCGGGCGAGATCAAATCGATCACGATGCAGATGGAGACCGATCCGTCGGCACGGGCGCGACTCCAGATCGACATCGAACAAGCCCCGGACGATGTGAACGTCTACATCGATGGCGAAGACACTCCTCTCGAAGAGGTTCGAAATCGCCTGACCCTCGAGCAGGGACGTCACCTCGTCGAAGTCGCCGCCCCCGGCTACAAACTGTGGGCTCGAGTGCTCGACGTCTCTCCGGGCGACATGCTCACCGAGCACGTCCAGCTTGAACCGGTCGGGGCTACGCTCCGCGTGACGGCGCCCGAGGGAAGTGCGGTTCAAGTCGATGGGGAGCGCGTCGGTACGGGGACCGTGCGAGTCGATGGGCTCGATCCCCGAAAGATCCACGACATCCAGGTCGAGTCCCCCTCCGGAGACGAGACATGGGAATCGGCCATCGCCTATCCGCGCCTCGCCAACGGGGTGCTCGAGGTGGACTTCGACCGTCTCCCTGAATCGTACGAAGAAGAAGATTTCGGATGGTTGACGGCTCGAACCGGAGACGACTGGTGGGAACTCTATGTCGGCGGGGCTCGAACGGGACTCCGCACTCCCGTGGGGGACGACGACAAGATCCCGGTCAGCAGCGGGGATCACAAGGCCATGTTTCGCCGCGGCAACCAGATCGAACGCATGGATGTCGAGATCGAAGCCGGCGAGACATACTCGGTCGACGAGAACCTTTCGTTTCAGTGGAACGGGGAACTAAAACAGTGAGTGCTCCCCGGCCACGCAGACGCTCGGACACCTCTTCGACCTTCTTCCATTGAGCGACTGCTCTCTTCTCTCCCCTCGACCGGTCCCGAATGATCGCCGCCTCTCCTCGCAGGGGCGGCGTCGTATGAGCCACACGCCACTTGAATATATTGTCGGGCTATTGCGTTCGAGATCCCAGTTTCAGGGCCCTCGCTTCTGTCCTCCCCCGTCTGGGTCGCTGGGAGACATGCCGTATCTCGAATACTCGATGTGTTATGTCGGATGAGTCACGGCCAGAGACATCGTCGACGCAAACGGGATCGACCCTCTATATCATCGCCTTCTTGGTCCTTCAGGTGGGGCTCCCCGTCTCGTATTATCTCGGCGACGAGATCTACGACGAACGATTTGCCTGGCGCATGTTCTCGACCGTCCGTCTGACCGAGTGCAGCTCCAAAGCTCGCGAGTTCGAGCGTGGAGGAAACATTCGACCGCTCGAACTCGTCCATCATCTCCAGATCGCCTGGATCAATCTGATCGAACGCAATCGAGACGAAGTCGTTCGTCGCTTCATGCGGCGGCGGTGCCGACAGGCCGACATCGAACGCGTCGAGCTTCGCACGATTTGTCTCACAGAAAGCGGGGACAAGAGCGTTCACGACTGGCGCCTCAACTGTCAGAGTGGCGACATCCAACGCAAAGACGAGACGCTGACTTCTCCATGACACGCCTCACCGACGCGTTTTGGTCTTACTTCTACGGTCCCGTCTCGAGAGTGCGAGTGACCTGGCTCATCCGCATCCTCGCACTGGTGTTTGCGTTCGACGTGTGGTTCAACATGCTCGAACACGGGTGGCGTTACGGGGCCGAGGGGTTCAATGTCGCCCACATCGGATGGCTGACGCAGCTCCAGCCCGTTCCCGACGCCAGCTGGTACGTGATGCTGGTCGGAATCGCCTCACTCACCGCCTTCGGGGTGGCGGTCGGCCATTTCGGACGGGGGTGTCTGGGGGTGGTGGCGGCGACCTTCTCGTACAGCTGGTTGATGAGCATGCTGGATTCCTACCAGCATCATTATCTGCTGTCGCTCCTCCTCGCATGTGGCGTGGGCATGCCGGTGATGGCTTTCGGGGCCGATTCCCCCGAAGACGACGCGGCCGGCGAAGATGCAGACGACGTGGCATTCGACGCTATCGAAGCCTGGGGCTATCCGCTCATGTGCGCAACCCTGACGCTGGTCTACGGATTTGCGGCGTTTGCCAAGATGGAGCCCGGATGGCGAACGGGAGCGGTACTCACCGAACTCTTCGGAGGCGAGTCGATCTGGATGCGCGATCTCTGGATGGGGCTCGGCGGGGGAGAGGCATCGTTCTGGTGGGGAGTTGGACTGAGCGCCGTCGTCACCCAGCTGTTTCTGGCGCTCGTCTACGGGCTCGCTCCCGTCGCGGAGCGCCGAGGCGGCAAGGGATGGCACCTGCTGCGTACGGCAGGGCTCGTCGCCGCTATTGGGTTTCACGCCTCGGTCGAGATACTGGAGTTCAACATCCAGTGGTTCAGCTATTACATGCTCGCCGTCGCGTTGATCAGTCTCGGTCCCCTCGCGCCTCTCCGGTGGCTCGACTGGGGCTTCGCTCGACTCCGAGAGACCCTGCTGACGCCGATTCGCGAACAACTCGCCTCCCTTGAAGCCACGGTGGTCGTCGGATTCGTCTCGGGACTGGGGGTCATGATTGCGCTCATCCAACTCGATCTTCCGGGGACCACGTCGCTCGCGATCCTCTCGTCGCTCGCGGTGACTGGCACGGCTCTCGTGTCGAGCGCTCGAGGCCAATACGCCACCGGCCTTCGCGTCGCCGTCGTCGGGATGTTGGCCGGACTCTGTGCGTGGGGAAGTGTTACCTACGACGAGACGCGATTCGATTTTTACCGATACACTGGAGGCGATCTGCAACGTCGACTCCCGGGAGCCGGGACAACCGAAGAGCGGCGCCGGATGCTCGAACAGGCTCTACATGCTTATCGCAAAGCCGAGCGTTATTCGCCCCCGGATGAAAGCCGACGCGACGACATTCAGACGATCCAACAGAAGCTCGAAATCCTCGATGATTCGAGTCCGTAGGGAGGCTCGGGGACGCGAAGCGCCTCACGTCGAACCTCTATCGAGTGACTCCGATGTTTCGGAGGCTAGCTTCGTCCCCCTGGGCCCGAGCGCTCAATCCTCCGGCACGAAGTCGAACTGAAAGGTATCGCCGGAGGCCAGATAGAAGGAGACGTATCCGATCACGTGAACGAGATTGATGGCGACGAGGGCGACTCCTGCCCACCACGTCACGATCGCCGGATAGAGATGGATCGAAAGGGCGGCGACGAAGAGAATTTCGCATCCCGCCACGAGCCGTCCGTGATGATCGGGATCCCAGTAGGAGAGGGGACTCTCGAACCGAATGTTGCTGATGGGCACAAAGTGGCGATGAGCATCCTCGGAGTGAAGCGGGAGGTCGAACACGTTGTGGAGAAGGGCACTTCCCG
>JAQCND010000641.1 GCA_028274765.1 Bradymonadaceae bacterium | reverse complement strand
GACGTATCAAGGCGCTCCGATCCGATATCGAGTTGATCCGGAAGGCCCGGCTTCGGAGCGCCCCTGTACGTCCTCCGGAAGTGGGCTTCCAGCCGGCTCACGCAGGGATGCTCACGTCGAGGACGTATCAAGGCACTCCGATCCGATATCGAGTTGATCCGGAAGGCCCGGCTTCGGAGCGCCGGCTTCCAGCCGGCTCACGCTCGCAGTGGAGCATTCCTTATGCGATCGCCCTGACGGATGCCGTTTGATATACACGTGGGATGTTTCTACGGTCCAAAGTGCTGTTCAAGCCCCTCTGAATTGGACGTATCGATGAGTCCATTCTCGACCTTGCTCCCCAAGTGGCCGAACATGCAGTCTAGACTTCCGTCTCATGGGTTCATGCTAGCTGGAATGGCAGTCGTGATGATGGGCTGGGGGTGTTCCAGTGGAGACACGTACGAGCCTCGGCCCTGGTCCCTCGGAGAGCGCCCTTCCTCCAGTACCAGTCCCGGTCGTTCCGGATCGTCGTCCGGGACGACCGCTGGCTCCGGCTCGTCTGGCGGAGGGGCCACTGGAACGGGCACCTCGGGCAGTACGGGTACCTCGAGTGGAGGGACGACCGGCACGGGGACCACGGGAGGCCCCGATGCCTCGGGAGGCCTCACCGTCGATGCCACGGGGACGAGAGATGTCGGCGGCTCGAGCGGCACCGGCGGCACGGGCACGACGGGGGGAAGCGACGTCGGGGGTAGTTCGGGCAGTACCGGTGGGACCGGCACGACTGGAGGGAGCGATGTTGGCCCGGATGCCCGTGCCGATACGTCCCCCGTACGTGACGTCTCTCCGACGGACGACACGTCGTTTCCCCCCGACGTCAACGACTCGGCCTGTCCCCGCACCCGTGACACGATTCGGATCGGCGAGTCGGTGTCGGGACAAATTCCGGGCGGTCGAGGCGACAACGATCGAACGTCGTGCGACGATCAAGTAGCAGGCGAGGAGGGAGAGTATACGCTCGTCCTCTCGCGCCGCCGCGTTGTCGAGATGTCGCTCGATGCGCCCAATGCATTCGGTCCAGCACTCACTCTCCTCGACGGGTGTCGAGGGAACCGCGAGCTCGCCTGTATCAATTTCGATACACCCAGCGGTCTCGGCCAGAGCGATGTCATTCGACGAGAACTCGGACCGGGGCGGTATCGCATCCGGATTGACACGCGCGACTTCGATTCCGTCTCGTACACCCTCCGCGTCGAGGCAGAGACACTCGCGTCGAATGCCACGTGCCAGTCGCCCCGGCCCATCTCGGCCAACCAACCCGCTCCTCAAATTTCGAATGCCAATGGAGCCGGTGGCATCAATGTGCCGTGCTTCGGCAACCTCGACAACGTGCGATTCTATTCGATTTCGGTGCCCGCAAACTCCACCCTCGACGTCTCCGCCCAGTACGCCTCGACGGTCCTTTTGCCCACCTATGTAGGGACCTCCTGCGCCGGGACATGCCAGTCGAGCGAGGCGCCCAATGCCTCGGAACCCGTGAGCGTCGTCAACACGTCTCAGACGACTCGATCGTATGTCGTCGCGATCGAGAACCGCCGTCGCCAGTCCTATACCATCCAGACCGAAATCAATCCGCTCGCCTCCAACGCCACCTGTTCGTCGGCCGAGCGATTCAGCGAACAGTCGCCCGTCCAACCCGACTGGGCTCGGGCTCAACCCGATGGAGCTCTTTGTCCCACGGTCGGTGGCAACACGCTCTTTTACCAGATTGACGTGCCCGCTCGGCAACGGCTCTTCCTCGACGTCTCCGAGCCCAACAGTGACGTCGTCACGCGGAAGACGCGGGTGCGGAGCTCGTGTTCGTCCAGCTCGTCCGTGTGTATCGACGATCCATACGACAACGAGACCGGCCAGACGCAGACGTTCATCGTCGAAGCCATCAGCGACGGAACCGGCCAGGGCCGCCTCGAGGCCGAACTCGTCGAGCTCGAATCCAATCGCCAGTGTCAGTCCCCCCAGCAACTCGACATTGGTTCGACCCTCCGAGATGAAGACGTGCGCGGCGGGACCCCCGCCATCTTCACCCCCTGCTCGACGGGAGCGGGCAACGGCACGTATACGCTGTTCTACCGCCTCGACATCCCTCAATCGGTCGGGCGCGTTCGGGTCCAGGCCACTCCGAGCGACCCACAGAACACGAGCCTCTCCCTCCAGGCGACTCCAGTGTCGAACACCCCATGCGGTTCCATTGTAGGGCTTCGATGCCTCGCCGAGGACGTCGGCGCCAATCGTTCGTCACCACAGGCCAGCATCACGATCGATCCGGACTCGTTGAGCGGGCGCGATCCGGCGCCGGTCCTGATCGGGGCAACCATCGACCCGGACGCCGGTCCGGGAGCGACCGACATCGACATCTCGGCCACCGACGTGCGTTGACACGATTGGCTAGCATGGCCTGCCCCCTGGATGGGGAGCTGATTCGAGTCCATCCAGGGGGCAGGCCATTCGTGTTCGGATAAGGGGGCAAGCTCCCTGTATATATAATTTTTATCACTCGAGATCTCGGGGGCACTGGTAGTTGAATGTTCATTCGAGGGGTAGCCATGTCATATGCCGGCGGGGAGCCCACTTCCGGAGGACATACAAGGGCGCTCCAGGAGGCGTCTCGTCTCACGATCCTCGTCTTCGTATGGAGCGCCTTTATATTTCTTTGACATGTCTTTGCGTCTGTGACGTGAGTACCCTTGCTGGCAGGTCGCCGGGTTGACGCTGGCGACGGCCGTGCGACTCCTCACGGGGCAGGGGTGAGGTGACAGCTAGCGTCACTCGATCATGT
>JAQCND010000632.1 GCA_028274765.1 Bradymonadaceae bacterium | reverse complement strand
GACGTATTCGAATCCGAGCGCGGCGTCTTTCGTTCGCAGCTCTCCCGATTTCTGCGATCGTATCTCGACGAATACGGAGTCTATCACGTCGAGCAGCCGTGGACGAGCCAGTCCGAATTCGAACTCCAGTTCGGCGCGGAGTCGACCCTGACGGCCGACTGGGAGCGACCGCCCGAGCAAGATACCGAGCTCGGCGCGCTCGTCTTCGACGATCAGCAATTGATCGGCATGGTCGAACTCTGTATCCCATCCCAGAGTGAGGGCGGCGAGGTATCCATCGCACGCACACCGCCGCCCACGGAGGATGCCGGTGGTGTCACTTCGTGCTTGGGCCCGTCAAAGCGTTCGACGTCCGATCTCGAGCCCCACGTTCGCCCGGCCATGACCGATACGAACGAAGACTGTCGCGGCCAGTTGAGGGGCACGTTCTGGCCGATGTCTCCACGAGTGGAGGGTTACCCATGACCATACACACGTCCGATCCCGACACCGACGACACCTCGTCCGGAGCTGATGTGCTTCCGGATGTTGGCTTCAGCGATGTCTTTCAGATGGGACAGCGGATCGCTCGCCAGAGTGCGGGCACATTCGCCCTCGTCTGGCTGACTGCCACCGTGGCCGAGTATCTCCTGGCCCGGCGACTCCTCGAGCGCATCCTCGACAACGGGGCTGGCCTCGAGGTCGTTACCTGGAGCCACACCCCGTTCTCCCAGGCTCCGCCCGCCACGCTCGGGTTGGGAATCGCCGCTCTGATCGTACTGGCCGCCTTCAAGATTGCGCTCTATCATCCCCTTCGCGATCTCGTATCGGGCGAGCGTCAGCATTCGGTCGCCTCGATCATCGGGGCTGGATGGAGGCGCGTGGGGGCCGTGATCCGCGTGCAATTGGCCATCGGACTGGCTCTCTTCGGTGCGATGCTCGCGTGTTCGGTCGTCGGCACGACCTTTCCCGTCTTCGTCCTTCTGCCGCTGGCGTTCACGCTCGCGCCCGCCGTCTATCTCGTCACCGCCCGCCAGCGAGGTGCACTCGAGGGGCTGGGACGGGCGCTGGAACTGTCGCGACAGTACTGGCCTCTCATCTTTACGACTCATGGCATCGCGGTTTGGCTGGCCCTTCTCGGTAGCGGATCGGGGCTGACCCCCGCCCGGTTCGCATCGGTATTGTCGAGTCATGTCTTCTCCGATCTCCAGGCGCTCTCAATCCACCTGACGACGAGCTACCTCAGCTGGCTCGTTGTCGCCTCGGTGTATGTCGCCATCGACCTTCACGCGCTGGAACCCTGCGAATCACGAGAGGGCGACTCGGACTGAGCGAAACGGCCATCGGGTGTGGGTGAAAAAGTCAGACGCCCCCCTGAGTCGCAGTGGCTCGCCCCAGCCCCGTCTGGCTCGAGTCATTCGAAGTTGGAGATACAGTTCTCCCGTATACTCTCCCTCCGGCGCGTCCATGTGCGCGCCACCCGCCGCAAGCCGGCCAGTTCTTCGAGGAGGCACCGTTCCGTTCGAAGCGGGTCGGTCTAACGGCCGAGCTCCTTCCAGAGACCCTGACAGCTCGCCGTTCCCCCCCTCGTCGATGATCCTCGGCAGAGACGGGCGGTTTGTTGCGTCGACGGGTCGGCAAGAGGATCTGGACAAGGTGCAGAGAGAGGAGGGATGCTGCGTAATTTGACAACGATGCTTGGAGCTTACACGGTACACGCGAACATGGCATGACAATATCGCGCGTTTGTATCACCGGGGGCATCTGCAATCGATCTCATCTCTTCGGGGCACGCGACGGGAGGACGACGATGTATCGTGGGCGATCCAGTCTCATTCGGCATCGATGGTGGAGTGCCGCATTCGGACTCGTGCTGATGCTGACGGCGACGGGGTGTGAGCGCTCGTCGTCTTCGAAGGACAAAAGCGAGTCGGAGCCGGACACGCAACCTCAACAGCAACAACAGAAGCAAGACGAGTTCGTCGCCGGCTCCGAGGCCGACGTCTTCACCTATGCGCTCGAATCCGATCCCGAGTCGCTCGACCCCATGAAGATCAGCGGAGTGCCCGGGGGACGGGTCGCGTACAATCTCTTCGAGGGACTCCTGATGCCGGCGCGCACCACGGAAGGCGCCGAATCCCCCGACGATCTGGTCCGACCCGGCATCGCCAAAGACTGGGACGTCAGCGACGACGGCACCACGTACACGTTTCATCTCCGCGAAGATGCCCAGTGGTCGAACGGCGATTCGGTGACGGCACAGGATTTTATCTACTCCTGGAAACGAACGCTTCTGCCGGGCTATCCCGTCGACTACGTGCAGCTCTTCTATGTCATCAGAGGGGTGCGCGACTACAACAACGAGGAGACCGAGTCGAACTGGGAGGACGTCGGCATCGAGGCACCCGATGAGTATACGCTCGAGATCGAGCTCGAACATCCGACGCCCTATTTCCCCCAGCTCGTGGCGTTCTACACCTTCTTCCCCCAGCCCAAAGGGCCGGTCGAGTCGCACGGAGGTGACTGGACTTCGCCCGAACACATCGTCACCAACGGGGCCTATACGCTGGCGAGTCGCGAGGAGGGCGAACAACTCGTGCTCGAGAAAAATCCCAACTACTGGGACGCCGATTCGGTCTCGGTCGAGCGCGCTCGCATCCGGATTATCTCGGACTCCGAGACGCTCGTCGAGGACTACCGAGATGAAAAACTCCACTGGACGGGCCGCTCCATTACGCCCTGGCAGGTCCCCGAGTTTCGCGATCATGCCGATTTCCGCCGGGAGCCGACGCTCGGCACCTATTACGTGCAGATCAACGTCACCGACGAGGAGCACTTCCGGAGCGAGCCGGCCTTTGCCCGCGCCCTGCGGTTGGCGATCGATCGGGAGGCGCTCATCGAGGAGCACCTCAACGGGGTCTTCGAGCCCGCCGACTCGTTCGTCCCCGACGAGGTCTCCGGATATGCATCCGACACCGAGATCGAGACGGACGTCGAGCGCGCCAAGGAGCTCATCAAGAAACTCGACGTCCCGAGTGGCGAGGCGCTGGGCACGATCGAGCTGCTCTACAACGAAGGGAAACTTCAGCGGCGAGTGGCCGAAGCCCTCGAGGCCCGCTGGAAGGAGACGCTGGGGCTGGACGTCGAACTCGTCGCCAAACCCTGGGAGAAATACCTGGAGTCGCTCGACATCACCGCCTACGAGATGGCGCGCAGTGGATGGGTCGGCGACTACGACGACCCGATGACGTTTCTGGAGCTCTGGACGACCGACAACGGCAACAACGACACGGGGTGGTCCGACGACGAGTACGACGAGCTGATCGAGAAGGCCAAGGCGGCGCCCCAGTCGTCCGATCGACGCGAGCACTTCCACGAGGCCGAGTCGTTGCTTCTCGAGCGAGGCCCCGTCATCCCGATCTTCCACTATGTCTCGCACGAACTCGTCGGCTCCCAGATCGAGGGATACGAGCCCCACAACCGCGACATCCATCTGCTGAAGGACCTTTCGGTTGAATGACATCCCGAGACCCGATACGCCCCTCCCGGGCTCGTTCGCCGTCGTTGCGGATATACCGACTTCATGAACCAGTCATCCCCTCGCTCGACGACGTATCTCGACATCGTCCGATTGTTGGGAGGGCTCACGATCATGATCGTGGCCCTCCCGGCGATCGACATGCCGGACAGCTACCTCGGCGGGGCGGATCGATGGACGGAATTCGGCCTCTGGTACGCCGCCGGAGCCGCCACGACGGGCCTCGTGGCGATGTACGGTTTCTGGCAGCGCCACTCGTGGGGGAGTTACCTGTCGACGGCCGTCCTCTCGTTGAATATCGCCCTCTTCGTGCCGGCGATCGGGGCCGATCCCGTCCGGGCGCTGACGGTCATCATTTGGCACCTCGTGTTGTTGGGAGTACAGCTCTTCACGCTCCCATCTGGACGCTTCCCCACGCGATCCCGTCTCGGCCCCCGTGACGAGGACGCCATCACCGAATGGTACAGGACCTTCGGCCCGGCCACACGACACGCGAGTATCGTCTCGATGCTGCTGACGATGGCCGTCGTCGGCTACGGATTGAGCGCCCGCCCGACGGCCATGGCACTGTGCTACACCCTCAACGTGGGGGCCATCGTCGCCTCGGCCACCTTTCTGTGGAGGCTCTTCTGGGAGGGCAATCGCACGGTGTTGTTCGTACTCCCGCCGCTTATCCTCGCCGCCGCGTCGGCTTCCCAGCCGGCCACGGCCCTCTCGATGCTGGCCGTCTATCAGGGCGTGGCGCTGGCGTTTCTCTTCGCTCGCAGTCCGCTCTTCGACGAGCTCCTCTCGTATTTTTTCGACTACCCCGCGCTTCTGACGGTCGTCTCCTTTATCACCATCATCCTGATCGGCACGCTGCTTTTGACCTTCCCGGCGGCATCTCCAACGGCCGAGCCCGTCGCGCCGATCGACGCCCTCTTTACGGCGACCAGCGCGGTCTGTGTGACGGGGCTGATCGTGCTCGACACGCCGGTCGACTTTTCGATGTTCGGCCACAGCGTCATTCTGGTGCTCATCCAGATCGGCGGACTCGGCATCATCGTCCTGTCGACCTTCGGAAGCGTCATCCTCGGCGAGCGGCTGGGACTCAAGGGCGAGCAGGCCGTCGGCGAGCTCCTCGACATCAAGGGACCCAAGGATGGCTATCGGCTGGCGACCTTCATCGTGACGACGACCCTGACGATCGAGGCCATCGGCACGCTGCTGTTGGCGGCCGGATACATGCAGCACGGCTACGGCTGGAAGAACGCACTGTGGCACGGCCTCT
>JAQCND010000629.1 GCA_028274765.1 Bradymonadaceae bacterium | reverse complement strand
GATCGACTCCTGCCTCTCTCGCTGCATGCCATCCGCCACGTCCTGCACGCACTCGAGGACGCCGAGCTGCTGGCTCGGGGGAACGACGACGTCTGGACGGTCACGCCTCCGGGTTATCCAGCGGTTCGCCGATCGCTTCGGAACAACGATTATCTCGTGGGCACCCCATGAATACCGAGTTCGCCGACATTTTGAGGGACTTTTCGACGGGTGTCCTCGTCGATTTCGCGCTCGTCGTCGTGGGCGCCGTCGTGCTGGTCGTCTCGACCCAGCGGCTTCTGCCCCGGCTGGCCGATCGCATGTCGGGACGCTATCGGCACTATGTGCTGGCAGCCGTCCCGATGATCCGTCTGCTCGTCTTGGCGATCGCCGTCGCGCTGATCGTGCCGCTGTTCGTCGAGCCCACGTTGGCCAATCTCCTGGTGCTGCTGGGGACAATCGGTCTGGGACTGGCTTTCGCCCTCAAGGATTACGTCAGCAGTCTCATCGCCGGAGTCGTCGTTCTCTATGAGGCCTCGTTTCGGCCCGGCGACTGGATCGAGATCGAAGACACCTACGGGGAGATCCAATCGATTGGCATGCGAGCCATGGAGATCGTCACGCCGGACGACACCACCGTCATCGTGCCGCACATCAAACTCTGGGACCAGGTCGTCGGCAACGCCAACAACGGCACTCGGAAACTCCTCTGTGTGGCCGATTTCTATCTCGATCCCCAGCACGAGGCCGCCGCCGTGCGACGCGCCCTGCACGACGTGGCGTTGACCAGCCCCTATCTCCAGCTCGAACGCCCCGTCGAGGTCATCGTCGAGGAGAAACCGTGGGCGACTCACTACCGCTTGAAAGCCTATCCGATCAATCCGGAGGACCAGTTTCTGTTTGTCACCGATCTAACCGTACGGGGCAAATCGGCTCTGAAGGATCTGGACGTCACGTTCAAAACGGTGAATGCACTCCCCGAGGGCGCGACGCCCTGACCTTCGTCTTTCCTGTCATGCCTCGAGCGAGCGCTGAAACTGCCAGACCAGTCCGCCGATCAGCGCGATCTGCAGGACGACCCCGACGAGCAACACGAGCCACCATGCACTCCGGTTAGTCTTGACATGGAGCGCCCCTGTACTTCTCGAAGTCAGCATCCTTGCTGGCGACAACTGACGTCACTCGATCATTTATTCAACGCCCATCGGTCCGGGGGATGATTTCAGAGCCTCATTCGTCGGCGGGCAGGTTGTCGAGGGAGGTCTCGAGGGCGCGTTTCCAGTCCGTGATCAGCTCGGGGCCGGCGCCGTTGGTCTCCTCGTAGTGGGAGCCGGGGGCTTGAGAGAGGTAGTCGTCGACCTCGTGGTCGTAGCGCGGGACCAGGTAGCCGAGAAAGTCCATCCCGAGTCCGATGAAGAAGGGATGGTCGCCGGGGATCTGCTCGTAGACGTAGGGCGGTTCGGGCGCCTCCGACCAGTCGGGCGGGTTGGTCTGGTCGGGTTTGACGATGCATGGGTGGCTGCCCTCGCCATTCTCGACGGGCAGTCCCTCCTCGTCGCAGATGGCCTCGACGTTGGCCTCGCGGACGTCGCCGACCACGGGGTCGCGCACGGTCTTTCGGCCGGGAAAGCCGCCGACGAGCGTCTCCGGGAAGACTTCGCCCGGCGCCGTAAAGAAGGTGATGCCGCCGAGCCGCACGACGGCGACTTCGGTGAGTGTCTCGGGGGGGCGGCTATCGCCGATGCCGAGCCCCTCGACACCGACATCGAGGACGTCGGCACGAGCTTCGGCCGGCTGCATCGATTCAATCGCCTCCCGGATGCCGTCGGCCGTTTCCTCGTAGATCTGGTCGATGTGGCGTGAGTTGCGGCCCGTCCGAGCGGGGATGCCCGCGCTGACCGGCCCCCACTGGCCGACCGTATCCGGAGCCTCGTGAGTGTGGGTGCTGGCCATGATCAGGAGATCGAGGTCGAGCTTCTCGGCGAGGCGCTCACGGATGCGCTCGACGTCGCCGCGGAACCAGCCGATCGCGTCGAGTGCGGCAAAGACGACGGTGACGTCGTCGTGCTGGAGTGCGGCGATCTGGACCTCGATGTCGTCGTGGGCGTATCGAGAGGGACAACACTCCGAGCCCTCGCATCCGACACGCGCCTCCGGGCAGTATTGAGCGGGGCGACCCGCCGAAAATCCGGCGATCCATAGGCCCTGGAGCTGGCCGTCGCTCTCGCCGGCGTCGGGCCCGTCGTAGCCGTCGTCACCCGGGCAGAGGCCGTCGTCGCCGCAGTCTCGCCAGACCTCGTCATCGACGAGGTTGGGGGCGAAGTCCATGTAGTTGGAATCGTCGACGCCCTCGGAGGTGGGGCGCTCGAAGCCCCGGGGCGTCACGGAGCGGCTGGCTGCTCCGGCGCGGAGCACGTCGTCGCCTCCGCCGTCGCAGCCCTCGGAGCCGGGACAGGTCTGGACGGGCTCGGGGGCGTAGACACAGACCTTGCGGTCGGAATCGTCGAGGGGCTCGCAGGTGGCGTCGGGGCGACAGTCGCGGTCCCGGAGACAGCGGCGATCGAGGTTGGAGACGCACGTACAGTCCGAGAGACGGCGCTGATCGTCGTCACACGCCGGAGCCTCGGGGCACGAAAGGGGATCGGCGGTGTCGGCCGAGGATGCGATATCAGCGGTCGGTGAGTCGATCATATCGCCGGGGTCGACGTCGGCCGATGTCGACGATTCCGACGGGGGATCGGGACTCGAACAACTTCCACCTCCCACAGCGACCCCGATGATCACTCCCCATAGGAAGATCGTCTTGACTCGCATCCGCATGTCGTTCCCCGCGGTCTCATGGCGATCGTCGCGCGACACCGAGATGTACATTTGTGTCGAGGATGAGCGAGTGACGGCGACGATGCAATGCTTCCCCTCTCGTCCCCAGGGCGATCGCATGAGGAATGCCCCACTGCAAGCGTGAGCCGGCTGGTGGAGAGTTAAAAAATTATTAACTTGATAATCCAACTTCACGAAGTACCTGGGACGGGTTGCCCTCACGCATGTTGAAGAAAGCCTCAACTCGTTCCACCAATCGGTCTGGTTCGAGTGCGTCTCTGTGGAGCGCAAGCACTTGACGTT
>JAQCND010000628.1 GCA_028274765.1 Bradymonadaceae bacterium | reverse complement strand
CTCCCCCTCTCCCTCAAGGTTGGGGGGTTTGGTCTCGAGGCTGACCACGTGTTCTTGGTGGAGCTGGAGCTCGGCGGCGTCCTCGATGGTGACGATCCGCTGCTCGGGCTGGATGAAACTGGAGAGGATGTTCAGCAGCGTCGTTTTGCCGGAGCCGGTTCCCCCGGCGATGACGATGTTCTTGCGAGCCTTCACGCATCGCCCGAGAAATTTGGCCATCTCGGCCGTGAGGCTCTCGAACTCGACCAGATCGTCGACCGTCAGACGATCCTCGGGAAACTTCCGGATGGTCAAACAGGGATCTTTGAGCGCCAGAGGCGGAATGACGGCATTGACACGCGAGCCATCGGCCAGCCGGGTGTCGACGAGGGGATTGGATTCGTCGATGCGTCGCCCCCGAGGCGTGACGATCCGTTCGATGACGGTCATCATCGCCTTCTCGTCGTTGAAATATCGATCGGTCAGGACGATCTCGCCGTCGATCTCCGCGTAAATGTGGTCTCGATCGACCACCATGATCTCGTTGACGTCTTTGTGCTTGATCAAGTCCTCGATGGGTCCGAGGCCGCAGACCTGGTCCATCAGCTCCTTGAAGACCTGATCTTTGGAAAACTCGGGAGGAATTTCGTGGGCGTAGGTCTCGAGTAGTTTTTTGAGGGCCTCCGAGACCTTTCGAACGGTTTTGGGAGTGCGATAGTTGGTGATCTCCATGCTGTGGAGATCGAGACGTTGCTTGAGCTCGTCGTGGAGCTTGTGTTTGAACTCGACGAGCTCTTGGCGCTTTTCGCGGTCGATTGGATCGACCTCTTCGCCCCAGAGATCGACGCGCGGCTCCTCGTAGTCGATGGCGGGCGCGATGTCGCCGAGGTACTCGAAAATATCGTCGAAATCCTCGTCGTCCCCGCCATCCGAATCGCTCGTCGAGTCCGTCCGAGTGTCGTCGGAGGATGCGTCGTCGTGCTCCGGAGATGTTTGGCGACTCGACGCATCTGCCGAGCGGCTCGTCTCGAGGGGGTCGTCTTCGGTGGAGTGGGCTGGATCCGGAGATTCGCGCCCGCCATCGTGTCGATCGTCCTCTCGCGACTCACGGGATCGAGCACGCTGGGCATGTTGGGGTTGTGAGGCATGGGAGTGACTGTCGGAATACCCCTGATCGGCTTGCCGTTCTCCGGATTCGTCGACGCGATCGACACACAGTCGGTATGGTTTGATCGTGGCGTATTCGCCGAAATCCATCTCTTGGACGCGCTCGACGCGCTCGCCGTTGACTAGCACTCCGTTGGAGGATTGATTCACCAGCAGGACGCGATCGCCCATGACTTTGAGAATGGCGTGCCGACGACTGACCGTCTTACTGCTCAGAATGATGTCGTTGCTCTCACTGCGCCCGACCGACACTTCGGCGACCGCACTTTCGATCGGATAGCAATACTCCTGACCCTGGCTGTCGAGGACGCGAATTTGTTTCATGACCGTAACCGACGGATCTGACAGGCAGAGATGGACCCCCGTGAGTCGAGCCAGTGTGTCATGGCGACTCCGAGGGACTCGAGGATGACTCGTCGGTCTCACCTCCGGGACTCGACTCGACACCTCCCGAACTGGAGCTCCCGTCGGTCTCCCGACGATCAGACCCGGCATTGTTCCTTTCGTTGGAGACTTCCGGCAGTTTCTTGGATTCGAGACCGGCGTCGAGCAGATTTTTAAAGACCCCCTGGACCATCGTCTGGTGCGACCGACCACTTGGATCGTAAATCTTGGGGGTGATGAAAATGGCGTTGTTGAGTTCGTCGGCGGTGTAGTTCCGCCCCTTGAAGAGCCACCCGACGATGGGGACGCGGCTCAGCATCCACCATCCCTCTCGACTGGAGGTCTCCTTCTGATTGTTTTGGCTGGTCATCAGGACCGATTGTCCCTCCTGCATGTTGACGGTGGCCTCGATATCGGTATCTCGGAGGCTCGGAATTTCACCAACCGAGAGTGACCGGTCGATTTCGCTCACTTCGATGTCGACTTCGAGTTTGACGCGATTTTCAAAGTCGACAATGGGTTTGATTTCGACGTCCATGCCGAACGGAATGCGCCTGATTTGAGTGCTCTGAAATCCCTCCAGCTTAATGAGAAGCGTCCCGCCCGTATGGTATTGTCCCGATGTGCCTCCCTCGGTGACGATTCGACCCTTTCGCATGGTCTTGATCATGCCTCGGCTGGCGAGAAAATCGAGCGTGGCATTCAGGTCGCCGACGAGCGACCAAAACGTATCGAGCCCGCTCCCTCCCGTCAGCCGGACGGGCTGAGTCAGCGGTTGTGAGCTGTCCTGTCCCGGCACGACGCCCGTGGCGAGTTCGGCATCTCCGTAGTAGAGAGGCACGTCGCCCGTGCCTCCCGTGAGGTTGGCGCCGATAAACTGTCCCCAGTGGACGCCGACCTGATCCTGATCGGTGGTCGAGAGCTGGAGAAAGTGAATATCGACGGCGACCATTTTGGCCCCTTCGACAAAGGCCTCGCGAAACGTCGTGAAGTTCAGCACTTGATTGGGATAGAGCTCAGTCAGACGCTTGATTTTCTTTTTGAAGGTCTCACTGGAGACTTCCCCCTCCAGCAAAACGCGTCCTTTGACGACTCGAATATCGACCCCCGAGCCTTCACCGAGCACCTCGCGCACCACCTGGGAGAGCCAGACGGGATTGACGTCGACCACTCGGACGAGCAGAGTTTTCTGGCCGCGTTCCGAATAGATGTTGATGGTCGTAACCCCCCTCGACTGGCCGACGACAGCGAGTTGTTGCCCTCCGGCGATGCGCTTGACGTCCGCCACGTCGCTGAGTCCGATGGTAACGTTGTTGATGCCGCTGGCATCGAACGTCAGCGTCTCCCCGACGGCGACTGTAAACTCGCGATCAGGGGCTTGAGCGTGGACCTCGCCCGGATCCAGAGTCGTACCGAGCCAGGCGATCGACGCCATAATCGTCAGACTGAAAACGAATTGAACAACAGCATGCCCAGTACGCATCAGATTACCTCGACGAGACACCCTTGTAGTTCGATCGATCCATTACATTGACATGATCCTGGCCCGAGGAGGGGCCCCTCTGGAGTGATATCAAGCAAACGATATCCGCCAGGGTCGAGGGATCAGCCGCATACATTCAACCATCGACGTGTCCGGCACGTCTATCTTAAGGCATGTGTCGTGCTCTGATAAGCCGATTCCCATCCTTTTGGCACCCGTTTTCACACGTCTCGCCCCACTCACCCCGAACCGGCTGAGAACCGGTACTCTCCTGCATCATGCACTTGACGTGTCGAAACCCACTCTTGATCTGGAGTTTTGGCATGTCCCCCGATACTCCGGCGGACAGGATAAGGGATACATTCACATGTGGTCTGCTCCATCGTCCGAAAACAGAATGTTCCATCCGAAGGACGTCTCCTTTTCGGTTCTTTCGAAGAGACATGGGCTCCGAGGGACAACCCCAGCCTGGGGGCCCAATATCGACGACCCCTCCAATACCTGACATATCGGAGGGGTCGTCGAGGGAGACGGGAGGCGTTCTCGCTCGGTGCGAGAACGCCCGAAACCGGGTACGTCGAGGGAGCCTCAGTTGCCTTTTTCGGGGCTGTTCTTGTCGAGGCGATCGATCTGCATGCCATCATCCTCGTCGTCTTTGGGTTCCACCCGCTTCTGAACACGCTCGGTGCGCTCTTCGTTGATGATCTCGAGTTTCTGCAGCACACCTTTGAGCGTCTTGCGCTGAATGGTGACGGGTTCGACGTCGTCGGGGTTGCGCAACAGCAGTCTCAAATCACCACGCGTCTGAGCGATGGTCAGAAGTTCGGATTCTTCAACCGTCAGGGACATCGTGACCGTCCCGTATCCCCCTCCGGTTCGTCTCCCCTCGCCGCCCATGACCGATGAAATACGCTGCCCCGTGGCCAAGATCGTGACGTTCTGAAGCAGCGTCATCGTGATGTATCCGACGTTACCGCCCCCTCCTGCCTGCTTGACGACCTGATCTTTGCTCCCGACCGGGAAGGTCCCCAGGATGTCGACGCGATCGCCCGGATTGAGCAGTCCGGACACCCCGCTCACCTGGTTGACGGACATCGACATGGCGCGCTCCCCCTCGGGAATTTTGCTGGCCAGGGTGCGGGCAGCCTCTTCGACCTCGAAGTCGCTCGTGACGATCATCGAATTCTGCTGGACGTCGTTTTTCAGGGGTTGTCCCAGATAGACTTTGACGTCACTCTGGAGGAGGACGTTGTGCGGAAGGAATTGTTTGGGAACTTTCTTGATCGTGATCTGGTTGCGCGACAGGCGTGTTCCCGCCGGAATGTTGCGGGCCGCTTTGACGACCTTGACCTGATTGGAGAGCAATTTCTCACGCTTGTCGTCCTGCTTTTCGACGGCCATCCAGACCAAGGCCATCGCAGCGAGACCGACAATGACCGCTGCTATAATCAGTTTTTTCTTCGCCATGGCAGTCGCTCCTCCTCGTCCCGGCTCGTACTGGCGGAACCTCGTTGAACCCAGTTATTTCCCAGCTCAGTCACCATTATAACGTAACATATGCCAGGTGAGACGTCCAAACTCCGTTACAGCCAGAGTCGAGGCGATCGTATTGGGTCCGCTCGGATACCGTGGGACGCGCCGTGGCACGACGTCTGCAGTCGACCGACTCGATGATCAGCCGGCGGGGCCGCTGGCGCTCCCAACTACGCGTCGTCGAGATCCCACGGACCTGAGTCACACCCGATCGTATTGGGTCCGCTCGGATACCGTGGGATGCGCCGTGGCACGACGTCTGCAGTCGACCGACTCGATGATCAGCCGGCGGGGCCGCTGGCGCTCCCAACTACGCGTCGTCGAGATCCCACGGACCCGAGTCACA
>JAQCND010000619.1 GCA_028274765.1 Bradymonadaceae bacterium | reverse complement strand
TCTCCGAGCATGGAGGTCTCGACTCCGGGGGGGGGCTCCATCGGAAACGAGAGGACGTCCGTGGTCGTGTCCTCGTCGCGCCATTGTTCGTTGAGTTGGCGCACCACATCGTCGTCGGCGAGCAGAACCGAGACCTCGGGGTCGTCAAGATCCAAGGCGTGGAAGTGACTCTCGGCCCTCGTCCGAATCATCTCCGCCAGATTCGTCGTCTTCGGATGATTCGTCGCTCGTCCCTGCGTCTGAATCGGTACGGGCATCGTCTAATTCCTCGTCGGGGGAATCCTGAGTGTCGGTCTCTCGTCGCTCCGGGCCTCCCTCTCGACTGCCGGCTCGCCGGGGGGCTCTCGATTTGCCGGCCGACGTTTGTCCGCCGGAACTGGCGGCTTCGAGGGACGCCTCGTCCTCGGGCTCCTCGACCTCCTCCGGCTCGGGGGCGGAGGTCGTGCGCGCCATGCGCTCGTCGCGATCGTCGCCGTCGTCTTCGTCTTCATCGTCGTCGGGATATTCCGGACGATGGTGGAAAATTCCGGTCAAAATCCGGGTCATGGCATCGGCGATCTGGTCGAGATCGCGGAGGGTCAGGTCGCATTCGTCGAGCTGACCGTCGGTGAATGCCCGATTGATCATCTTCTGGACCAGTCCCTTGAGCCGAGCGGGCGATGGATCGGGCATCGCCCGGCTGGCGGCCTCGATCCCGTCGGCGAGCAGACAGATGGCCGTCTCGCGCGTCTGGGGTTTGGGACCGGGATATCGGTAGTCTTCCTCTTTGACCTCCGGGATGTCGGGGTCTTCCATCTCCTTGGCCCGATGATAGAAATACGAGATCAGGCTCGTCCCGTGATGCTGCGCGATGAAATCCTGAATCTCCTCGGGCAGGCCGTGTTCGCGGCCCATCTCCAGGCCGTCTTTGACGTGATTTTTGATGATGAGCGCGCTCATGTTCGGCTTGAGATCGTCGTGGGGATTTTCGTTTGGCTTCTGGTTTTCGGCGAAATACTGGGGGTTCTGCGCCTTGCCGATGTCGTGATAGTAGGCGCCGACGCGCGCCAGCAGGGGATTGCAGTCGATGGCCTCGGCCGCCGCCTCGCAGAGCGAGCTGACCATCATGCTGTGGTGATACGATCCCGGCGCGCGGACGATGAGCTGGCGAAGCAGAGGGTGATCGAGATTGGCCAGCTCGAGGAGTTTGATGTCGGTCGTGTACCCGAACATCGCTTCGAAAACCGGGAGCGTCGCCAGCACGAAGAGCCCGCTGGCCACGCCGCCTCCGAAGCCGATCATCGCCGTGCGAACGGCGCCCCACGGGGCGTAGAACAGCTCGCCCTGCATAAACATGAAGGCCAACACGGCGGCGATGTTGACGGCGCCGACGGTGACCCCGGACCACATGAGGGCGACACGCCGTTTGACCTGCTGGACCGTGGCGATGCCGACCAGCGTGCCGAGCGCCGTGTAGGCGGTGAAATACAGGGAATTGTCGACGACCAGTCCCGCCAGCAGACTGAAGACGATCGTGAAGACGACTGCAAATTCGTTGTTGAGCACCAGACGCACCAGCATGCCTCCGGCGGCCACCGGGATGGCGTAGTACCACATGGTCGGATCCTGGACGTTGGCATGGCTCAATCCCTTGCCGACCTGGGTCACCAGCAAAAAGAGGAGCAAGACGGTGGCTGAAAAGAAGATGTCGGTCTGTGAGGGCTCGAAGCGCCGGAGGTACTTGTGGCCAAAGGTGAAGAGGATCACGACCAACAGCAGGGCAAAGAAGACCGTCCCCGCGACGATCTGGACGCGGTTGAGGTGACGATCCTCCTCGTACATCTTCTTGATGATGCGATAATGGCGGTCGGTCACGATGTGGCCGCGCTCGACGATGATCTCGTTCTGACTGAACTGGTAGTGCTGGGTGCTGTCGTCGATGGCGCGTTTGGCCGCCTTGCGTTTGTCGCGAGTGAGGCGCTGATTGAAGGTGGTGTTGGGCTGGATCAGGGAGATGGCGGACGAGATCGTCGCCGATTGGAGGACTTCGTCTCGAAGCGAGCCGAGGACTTGAGGGGCAATCTCGCGGACGAGACCGGGAGCATCACGCAAGGGAACGAGTTGCTCCTCGGGATGGGTGACGTGATACTCGATCAGGAGCTTGTCGTCGCGGAGCCGTCTCAGGTAGATGCCTCGTTCCGAATCGGTCTCCGGCAGGGCGTCCGGGTCGACGAGTGCTTTCTGCATGACCCGGCTGAGGATGTCCGAGAGGGCCTGCTCGGCGGATTCGGGGAAACCGCGGCGGGCGAGGGTGTCGACATCGGTATCCGAGAGCGACGTGTTCAGATGCGTCGAGAAGTGGTCGTCACGGAGTGAACGCGCCAGCGAGACGCGTTGTTCAGTCGAGAGGGTCTCGATGAGTTGAGCCCGTTGGAGATCGGTCGAGGCGATCTCATCGATGGCGGCGAGACGTTCGGGCCGGTTGGCGGCGAGGATGTCTCGAGCCTTCGAGGCCATTGCCTCTCGGATCGATTGAAACGCCGTCGAGAGACGTTTCCGGTACGCTCGTCCCCGTCCCACCTGCCAGTCAAACACGGGGGGCACGGTGCGAGCCGCTCGCTTTTTGCGTTCTTCGGAGGCCTCGAAGTTGGTCTCTGGAATCGAAAAGTCGTGCGTCGCCCGGATGTCGCGGGGGGCCGGTTTGTTGACGATCGAGCGGTCCGGCGCCGTGCCTCGCGCTTCAAATCCCGCCGTGACGACGGCCACGAGCGTCGTCACGAAGGCGGCGAAGAGGAGAAACTGGACGATGATGTTTTGAAGAAGCG
The DNA here is from genome assembly GCA_028274765.1 of Bradymonadaceae bacterium. Classification (GTDB taxonomy): domain Bacteria; phylum Myxococcota_A; class Bradymonadia; order Bradymonadales; family Bradymonadaceae; genus CAJXPB01. The sequence continues at coordinate 617 of JAQCND010000619.1, read as the reverse complement.
AGTTGAGCATCCCGGCTTGCGGCTGGCTCGCCTCGCCGCCCCACGGTCCGATCGTCGAGACCCATTCGTAGAGCCTCGACACCCATGCTGTCAGCCAGTGGTCGAGCAAGGGGACATCCATGCGAGCGATACACGAGATGACGTCTCGTCTCGGTTTTGACTCGCCATGAGACTGGAGAGCGAGACGTCGGGCGAAACGGGGCGAGCGAGTGGATCGCTCGAACTCACCCGCGCCGTTGAATGGTGGGTACAGCTCCGAGGGCGCGTCTATTTCAAGTACGGAGGCGGTCGACGCGTTCCGAGAGGTCGCAGCACGAGTCTCTCAGGGGGTCTCGTCCTCTTCGTACGCCAGGATGATATCCTGAACGAGCGAGTGGCGCACGACATCGACTTCGCTGAACTGACAGAAGGAGATCCCGTCGATGTCTCGAAGGATGTTGTTGGCGTGGACGAGTCCGCTGTGTTTGTGAGAGGGAAGGTCGATCTGAGTGATGTCACCAGTGACGACGGCCTTGGACCCGTAACCGATTCGGGTCAGGAACATCTTCATCTGTTCGTCCGTCGCGTTCTGAGCTTCATCGAAGATGATAAAGGAGTTCTCGAGCGTGCGTCCCCGC
>JAQCND010000609.1 GCA_028274765.1 Bradymonadaceae bacterium | reverse complement strand
TACGCCTCCCGACGAGCGCGCCGAATATTTGTTCAAGATGGCCGACGCCATGCGCGATCGTCGCGACGAGCTGGCGGCCTGGATCGTCTTCGAGAGCGCCAAGAACTGGCGCGAAGCCGATGCCGACGTCTGCGAGGCCATCGACTTCTGCGAATACTACGGCCGCGAGATGAAGCGGCTCGGCTCGCCGCGCAAGATGGGCGATGTCGCGGGGGAACACGACCTGATGAGCTACCAGCCCCGCGGGGTCGCGGCCGTCATCGCGCCCTGGAACTTTCCGCTGGCGATCCTCACCGGCATGACGATGGCGGCGGCCGTGACGGGCAACACCGTCGTGGTCAAACCCGCCGAGCAATCCCCCGTCATCGCCGCCAAGCTCATGGAGATGGTCCAGGAGGTCGGCTTTCCGCCGGGCGTCATCAACTTTCTGCCGGGACTCGGCGAAGAGGCCGGCGCCCAGCTCGTCGAGAGTCCCTACGTCCACGTCATCGCCTTCACCGGCAGCATGAGCGTGGGGCTCGACATCATCCGCGAGGCCGGCGATACCGACCCGCGCCGCCAGGAGGAAGTCAAGCAGGTCGTCTGCGAGATGGGGGGCAAAAACGCCATCATCGTCGACGGCGACGCCGACCTCGACGAGGCCGTCCAGGGCGTCGTGACATCGGCTTTCGGGTACTCCGGACAGAAGTGCTCGGCCTGCAGTCGCGTCATCGTACTCGACTCCTGCTACGAGCGGTTCCGGGAGCGACTCGTCGAGGCGACCCGCAGTCTCGTGATCGGCCGCCCCGACGATCCGTCGAGCTACGTCACGCCGCTGATCGATGCATCGGCGGCCAAGAAGGTCAAAGCTTACGCCGACATCGGCCGCGAGGAGGGCGAGATGTTGCTCGATCGCGTCGACGACGTGCCCGACACCGGTCATTTCGTCGGACCGAGCATCGTCGAGAACATCGACCCGACCGACCGGCTCGCCCAGGAGGAGATCTTCGGGCCCGTGTTGGCGGTGATCCGCGCCGAGGACTTCGACGAGGCGATGGAAATCGCCAACGGCACCAACTACGCCCTGACCGGTGGGGTCTACAGTCGGAGTCCCGAGAACATCGACCAAGCCTACCGGGACTTCGACGTCGGCAATCTCTACATCAATCAGAAGATCACCGGCGCGCTGGTCCACCGCCAGCCCTTCGGCGGCTACAAGATGTCGGGCGTCGGCTCCAAAGCCGGCGGCCCGGACTATCTGCTCCAGTTCATGGAGCCGCGCGCCATCAGCGAAAACACGATGCGCCAGGGCTTTGCGCCCTCGGAACACCTTTGAGATCGGAAGGAGTGTCGAGATGAAGATCGTCGCCCTCAGCGACACGCACGGTGGCCACCACCAGATCGACGTCCCCGACGGAGACGTGCTGATCCACGCCGGGGATTTCACCCGGTCGAATGCGCTCCGGGACGTCGAGGCGTTCGACGAGTGGCTGGCGCAGTTCGACCACCCGCACAAGATCGTGATCGCGGGCAACTGCGACGGCTGCTTCGAGAACGACCCCGAGAAGGCTCGCGAGCGTCTCACCGCCGCCACCTACCTCCAGGACGACGGAATCACGATCGAGGGCGTCGACATCTGGGGCAGTCCCTGGCAGCCGACCTTCATGAATCTGGCCTTCAACCTGCCGCGCGGCGAGGCACTGGCCGACAAATGGGCCGCGATGCCCGAAGACACCGACCTGCTGGTCACGCACGGTCCGCCGCGAGGCGTGCTCGACCGCACCTCGCGGGGCGAAGAGGTCGGCGACCGGGCGCTGTTCAAGCGCATCCAGGAGGTCGATCCCGACCTGCACGTCTTCGGCCATGTCCACGAATCCTCCGGCCGCGAGCGCCGAGGGGCGACAGAGTTTGTCAATGCTGCCTGCGATCGCGCCGACAAATCACCCGTCGTGATTGACTACGAATCGTAAACGTCGGTCTCCCGACACTCGCCGTTCGTTCAGCCGAGCCGGCACGCCGCTCTCGCGAGCATCGATGGATGCCGGCTCCCCGAGGACCATCTCCGAGATGTTGATTTGACCCCCCTCACGCGAGTTGCCTCCATCCGTGTCCTCGACGTCTGACATCTCTCGATGGGATCTCGCCGCCGTTGGGCTCATCGTGGCCCTTCTCTACGGGATGGCCGCGCCGCTGTTTCCGGAGACGCCCCCCGCCGATCCGGTGCTCGAAGCCTTGAAAAACGCCGATATCGAACGCGGGCCCCATCTCTACGGGCTCTCGCCCCTCGACATCTCACAGTTAGCCTCGATCGCCGACGAGCACGATCGATCGGTGGGCATCGCCTCGTTTCCGGGACGCGAGTCGTTGCGCGGTCCCGTCCTGACACGGGCGAATGCGCTTCAGTCCTGGTTGTCGAAGACCACCGCCGAACAGGCTTCGCTCCAGGAGGTCGGTGGTGGGTGGAGGCGCGTCGAATGGGACGAGACTGATGCGACCTCGCCTCTTACGACGCCCTCGCTCTCCGAAGCACAGATTCGTGTGCGCGAGCAGGGCAACGACACGACCGAATCCTGCACACGTGTGGGGCTGGAGCGCTTCCAGTGCGATCGACCGGAGTGGGCCTTTACCGGACGCCATCGCGCCAAGGTGGCCGGAGAGTTTCAGTCCTGCATCTGGTCCCATCCCCTCGAGGGACGCACGACGGTCATCGATTACGGCCGCGTCTCGCCCGCTCCCGACGACGAGGTATACGTGCTTCAGACAGCCCTCGACGACCGAGTGCTAGATGGTCCCGGCGCCGTCGACGTCGACGTTCGGGTCGGGGATCGCACCATCAGCCATCGCAACCCATCCGACAAAGGCTGGCACCGACTCGAACTCCCCGCCTTCGACGAGCCGACTCGTCTGACGCTCGAGATCTCGGCCGAGACCGTGGGCCGACGCCACTTCTGTTACCGATTCTCTACTTCATGACACACGACCAGGCTCACACGCCCGACCACGGAGACGACCCGCGAGGTTGGTGGCGGCGGCTCGTGCCCGGCGTCATCGCCTTCATCCTCGGGGGATTGTTCTACGCCATTGGACTGGGCTTTCGGGGCGTCGGCGTCGAGGGCATGGCCCTCGTCGAACATGCCCAGAAGCTGGCTCAATCGTTGGGCTCCGGACTGGATGCTTCGTCGTTGGCGAGCACTCGGCCGCTCTCGCAGCTCGGATTAGCGTGGCTCTGGGCGGTCGTGCCCCATTCGACGCTCCGCATCGGCGGGGTGCTCTCGGCTCTGTTTGTCGCCGGGGCGCTTCCGGCCGTCTGGAGCATGGGACGGAGCCTTTCCGGCCCCACGGCCGGCCTGGCGGCGGCCACACTGATGGCGGGACTGCCGATCGTCGCCGGGAGTGCAACCGCACTGGGACAGGGTGCGCTGATGCTCTTTTTGTGGTGCTGGTTCCTCCGGCTCGGTACGCTCGACCGATACCCCTGGTGGGTGGGATTGAGTCTGGGCATCGTCGGCGGACTCGCTCTACTGGTCTGGCCGCCGATCGTCGTGTGGATCCCGTTTGGGCTCTACCTCCACCTGACGGCGCGCCACATCGATCGACCGACGGTCGACCGTGACGAGCGCGCCACCGAGGGGTGTATCGACCGTCCGGTCGTACCGTTGGCGGTACTCTTGGCTCCGCTGGTTGCGGCGATCGTCGCGACCGCCTGTCATCCCGGATTGCGTGCTCACCTCGTGGAGGGCTGGCGAACCTTCGCGCGATTCAACCTGAGCTGGGCGCCCGAATCGTTCCTCTACGCGAGCCACGCCTACACGGAATCGCGTCCGCCCCCCTGGTCCGGATTCGTCCTGCTGTGGCGAGGACTCCCCCTGGTCGCCGGGCTGCTCGGGGTTATCGGATGGATTCGTCATCTCGATCTCTCGGGTGAGCCGATCGATGTCGCCGACGGTGGACAGCTCGTCGCTCGCACGATGGTCTGGGGACTGCCGCTGGCCTGTCTTTTGCCCTGGTTGACGCGCTCTCGGACGTTTGGAGGGGTCCACTTTCTGCTGGCCGCTGCCCCTGCCATCGCCGTGCTCGGTGGAGACGTGGCATCTCGCCTCATCGAGCACATCGAGACACGCCTCGACGGGTATCTCTCGACCCGCACGACCATCGGAGTGGCCTCCGTGATCGGTGTGCTACTCGTGGCCTCGCCTCTGTTCGAGACCGTTCGCGTCCATCCGTTCGAGGGGAGTTATTACAATCCCGGCGCCGGCGGACTCGCCTCGGCCCTGGAGGAGGGCTATCCAGCCTCGCGCGACGGCGTCGTGCCGATCTCGGCAGCGTCGACGGTCGTCGAGCACACGCCGAAGGGGCGTCTCTTCGTCGATGCGGATCGCGACATCTTCGGCCTCTATCTGCGCCAGAAGCTCCTCCCGTCGTTCGACAACCTCCCGAGCGGCTATCGCGCCGGGGCCATCCTGCGGCGCTTCGACCGAGCCTCGGGCCATCTTTGGGCATCCAACGGCCCACGAGAGCCCGAGCCCCTGCTCTTTGTCAACGGCGGAGCGTCCCGGCTCGAGACGTGGCGCGTCGACGGTGTCGCCCTCTGGTGGCTCGAGCGCTACAGCACGTCCCCTTCGCGCAGCGACTCGACTTCATCGTCCGAATAGCCGAGTTCGTCGAGAATCTCGTCGGCGTGTTCGTTGAGCTCCGGCGGCGGCGCGTGGTCGCGATCGGACGGTGTCAACGGCGTGCGACCGTGCTGTACCCCGGCCAGCTCGAAGAAGACGTCCCGCGCCTCGAACAACTGGTCCTCGAGCACTTCTTCGGGAGACTGGACGGGCTCGCAACAGAAATCTTTGTCTCCGAGAAGATCGAGCCACTCGTCGCGTTGGCGTCGGGCAAAGACCTCGGCGAGGGCTTCACGCCCCTCGCCCGGCGTCATCTCCGAGGGAGTGGCCCCGAAGAGATCGAAGTCCGGCTTCGTCCCCTCGAAGACGTCGAGCTCCTCGTCGAGATACTGGAGCAACTTTAGGGCGAACCCCACTTCCAGCGCGCCGATGGCGAGGTAGCGATCGTCGCTCGTCCGGTAGACGTCGTAGGTGGGCAGTCCCCCGCTCAACTGGCCCGCTCCGCGCTCGGCCGAGGCCCCGGCATCGACCCCCGCCAGCATGGGAAGATACAGACTGAGCGCGCTCTCGGTCAGACTGACATCCAAATGGCCCCCGCTCGTCTCGTCGTCGGGCTGACGAGCGCGATGCAGGAGCGCGCCGAGGATCTTCGTAGCGGCGTAGAGGCCGCCGGCGAGGTCCGCGACCTGGAAGCCCGGGACGACGGGCGGTCCCTCGAACGCTCCGTTTTGATGGAGCAATCCGGCGCGAGCCATGTAGTTGATATCGTGGCCGGCTCGCTCGGCGTCGGGGCCATCCTGGCCGTACCCCGAGATCGAACAGTAGACGATATCGGGACGGAGCTCGCTGACCGTCTCGTAGTCGAGCCCGAGCCGCTCCATCACGCCCGGCCGGAAGGATTCGACGAGGATGTCGGCCGTCTCGACGAGTTCCCGCCCGATAGTTCTCCCCTCGTCCGACTTGAGATCGAGCACGATCGAGCGTTTGTTGCGGTTGAGCGCCGCGAAATACGTGCTCGTGCCCTCGACCTTCGGAGGGACGACACGGGTGGCGTCGGCTGCCCAGCGGCTCTCGACCTTGATGACCTCGGCGCCCATGTCCCCCAGTAGCATCGTGGTAAACGGGCCCGGGAGCATCGTCGTTACATCCAGAACGCGCAATCCGTCGAGCCAGAGGTCAGACGTCTCGGACATGGGAGCCTCCTCGATCGCATGGAACATCACAAAAGGCGCACCCGCTCCATGAGAAGAGCAAGTGCGCCTCGAGCGATGCTTCGTCGGGCGCGCTCCCACCTTCGAGGGGCCGGAGCGCCGACGACGATCAGCCGATGAACTTCTGAAGTTTGAGCGCGAGGCTCATGTCGCCGTCCACCGAGATCTTGCCCATCATGAAGAGCTGCTGACCGGACTTGTCGCCAGTCCACATGCCGATGAAGTCGTCCTTGGAGATGTCGATCTCGACGTCGGCGTCGTCGCTTCCGCCGTCGCTGACGAAGTCGGTATCTTTGGTGAAGTCGATCGACCAGGTGTTGTCGTCGATGTTGAACTGGTAGATCGAGTCGATGTCTTCGACTTCCTCGTTGGTCTCGAGGCGCTCCGGAAGAATCTCGCCGAAGATGTCTTGAACAGAAGGATTATCTCCCATGGTATTACTCCTAGTCAAACGTCGAAACGGGAAGTGACTTACCTACTGATTCCAGCCCCTCCGGTATCACGACCGTCTCGATCTCTCAACCCTTTGTGATGGGCGTTCGAGCCCCCCATCCGAGGTGCAATCGAGGTCCCGTTCTCTACTTTGAGATCCGCCTCCTGTTGAAAGGGGATCTATTTCAGGGATGGGACGCATTCGAAACCACTCTTCTGGTCGCCGACCTTCGCGAACTCTTCGATCGACTGCATAACGTCGGCGGCGAGTGTGTTTCCGATACCATCCAGCGAACTCGAGGGCTCCGACGTCCAGGCGAGATCTTTGACGGCACTGCAGGCGGTTCGAGCAACCGCCGCCCTCCCCGCCTGTTCGAGATCCTTGAGGATGGAACCGAGAAGGCCCTCGAGGGCAATCGCGGCGATCCCGTACATTTTGGCCAGAAATGCATTCACACCTGCAGCCGTTCCAGCGGCCCCCAGAGCGTCGGAGTCCGGCCCCTTGTCTGCAATGCTGGAAGCTCGTGATTGGCCGGCTGCGAGCTGACTGAACGTCCGTTTGGTCTCTTTGATGTCGGCCTGCAATCGAGAGACGGCCCCACCCGTACCATCGGGGAGCACGCCGTGTAGCTCGCCGGTCTCCGCGTGGACGGCCCAGAAGGCCTTCGGTTCTCCGAACTCCGGCAACAACAGGTACCAGTCGTCTCGATAGGGGTCGAGCAGACGCTTCCAGTGAGCGCGGTCGCTTTCATCGAGCGAGGGGAAGACCGCGCCCACATACCGGTCGTCGGAGGGAGCAAGGGCGAACAGATCTCGGCCCTCGAGGAGCGAGCGCGTGCTGTACCCGAGCCGCCGCCCCTCGTCGCCGAGTTCGTTCCGATCGAAATTGATCGATTCCCCCACCGCTCGTTTGGCCGACCGCTCGAGGTTCGTCTGGAGGGCTGCGTCTCCGTAAGGGACGGCTTCGGGACTTCCGTCGGCGAGGCTGGCGATAGCTCCCTCCGAAAGAGCGGTGTCGTACACGCCGAGGTTGTCGAGCCGCCCCGTGAACGTTCGCTGGAGCTCGCCCTGATCGTCCGGCGCGGCTCCCACTCGTGCGATCCCTCGATCTCCGGTGCCGAGCGCCCTCTCCGTGCCACTCCATTTGTATTGTCTGTCGAGTTGGCCATCCACCCAGAGTTCCACGGTGGCTTCGGAGCCATCGTAGACGCCACAGACGTGGTGCCATTCGCCGTCGACTATATTCGAGCTGGTCAGATAACTCGTCTCCCCGTCGGCGAACGCGATCTCCATGCGTACCT
>JAQCND010000606.1 GCA_028274765.1 Bradymonadaceae bacterium | reverse complement strand
CACGTCCCCGATCTGGCGGCGCGCACGACGGTCGGTGAGTTGAGCCGCCGCGTGCGACGAGAGCAGTGGGCCGATGTCCTCGACGAGGTGCGTCAGTGGGCAGAACTCGCCGACACCCCCGACCGAGACGCCCTGACCGAACAGCTCGATGCTCTCGAGACTGCCCTGGATGGCGTCGAGGGACACACGAACCCATCGGTGGATACCGACGTGCTCCGCGCCGCCGCGAAGCTCACCGGATGGCTGGCGACTCGGGAGGTGACCGACGTGCCCGAAGGTGACCACGCCGAACGGGCCCGGCACTACGTATCGGTGCGTAGCCTCGCCGATCAGTTGCGCGAGCGCCTCCGGCTGGCCGAGCTCGAGCCCCCCGTCGACGAGACCGTCGACGCCCTGGTGGCTCGAGCCGACCGGATCGCCGAGGCTCGCAACGAGTCGTTCGCCCGCGACCTGGCCGCCGATCTCGAGCGCTCGGAGCGTCCCTCGGGCGTCGTCTCCCCTCAAAACGTGCTCCAGCGTGTTGTCGCCCCGCTCGCCGAGGACCAATCGGTCCTCGTGGTGATGCTCGACGGGGCGAGCTGGGCGATTACCCGGCGCCTGCTGGCCGATGAACCGATTGCATCGGACTGGCACACGTGGGCCCCGGCCGACGACGGCCAACTACGACCGACGTATGCCGCCATTCCCTCCGAGACGGGATACTCGCGCACGTCGATGTGGACCGGACGGCTGCAGAGCGGCCAACAGCACGACGAACGCCGGGAGTTCGGACGGGCGTTGACCGATCTCGAGGCCGTCGGCCACGCCGACGACGCCGAACTCTACCACAAGGACAAACTCGATGCCGACGGACCGGGCGACGTGGGGCGCGAGATCCGCGAGGCTCTCGGCGCCGACGGGCCGCAGGTGGTGGGCGTCGTGCTGAATACCATCGACGACGCCCTGTCGGGGAGCGACCAGCACGACTTCGCATGGTCGGTCGACGCCCTCGCGCCGCTGGAGACCCTGCTCCGGTTGGCTCGCGAGCGGACCGTGGTGCTGGCCTCCGATCACGGACACGTCCGAGACGGACGAGACTACCGATCTGGTGGGGCCGGCGCCCAACGCTGGCGCCCCGCCGATCGCGAACCGGAGGAGGGAGAGCTCGTCGTCGAGAGTCCGATGGTCGAGACGTTGACCGGGGAATCAACCATCGTCGTCCCCTGGTCCGAGCGCATTCGCTACACCCGTCCGGCGCGCGGCTATCACGGCGGCATTTCGATGCCGGAGGTCGTCGCCCCGACGGTCGTGCTGACGCGGGAGGAGACGCTGGAAGTCGAAGGGTTCGCTCCGCTCTCCGATGCCGCCCCCGCCTGGTGGCGGTGCGACCCGCCCCCGGTGGCCGCCGAACTCGAGGAGCCGACCGGGCGTGGAACCGGCGACACGCCCGGCGACGAGGAAGAGCAGGTCGATGGGCTCGAAGGGGCTCGGGGGGAGGCCGACATCGAAACAGACTGGATCGCCGACCTGCTCGCGACCGACCGCTTCCAGCGCCGTCGCCAGCGGCATGCTCCGGACGTCCCGGCCTCGGAGTTCGCTCGACTACTCGTGTACCTCCGGGCCAACGACGACCGTCTGAGTCTCGGGGACGTCGCCCGTCTCTTCGATCGCGGGACGCGAGAGACGAAGAGACGGATCGAGTCGATCCGGAGCACCCTCAACGTCGAGGGATACCAGGCCCTCGAATACGACCGACTCGATCACGAGCTCGCCCTCGACACGACCCTGCTCGAAGGCAATTTGCGTTGAGCGCTCGAGTCTCTGAGCCGGCGGCAGACGTCGGTGCGTCGTGCACCCTGGAGACGCTAGCAACTCGGATAGCCGTAAATCGAGGAAGAATGTAGAAGTCTTTGAGTTGTTCAGTCGGCGGTGGACGTTGAGACGTTGTCATCCAAAGGAGCGCCGGCGACTCAAACTTCGACTGAAAAGACGTCCTTTGGGAGCGCCTTCATGCTTCTGTGAAGCGCCTGTACTTCTCCCGGAAGTGGGCGGCTTCGCCAACAAGCCTCGAGTGCCCCCGGCCCTTCGGGTCGGGGAAGCGAGACGCCGCGATGGTTGAAGCCTTATGCAATTGCCATATGGAGTGGAGCCGAGGGGACTCGAACCCCTGACCGCCTGCGTGCAAAGCAGGTGCTCTCCCAGCTGAGCTACGGCCCCTCAAGCGGGAGGACATGGGATGAGGGTGGAGCTCGACATCACAGTCTCGAGCCATCTGTCGGTCGAGACTGCATGTGGAGACACCCTGTTGAGAATCTCCTCCATCGCTCGTCGTCCATTCATAACAAAGCGTCGATCGATTGCAATCCGTATATATGGGGATTGGCGGTCCCGACACGAGACTCTCATCGGTCACGATCACCAGAACCCGAGACTCTCGGCGGAGAGCCTCGGGCTCGTGAGACGGGTATCGGGCTCGAGCCAGGCGGAGACGTCCCTCTCCACCCAGTCGGGCGCCCCCGGGGCATTAGTGAGGGAAAAGACACCGGGGGCGACTCTCAAAGCACCCGCGGGGCGATGTTGGGT
>JAQCND010000598.1 GCA_028274765.1 Bradymonadaceae bacterium | reverse complement strand
GAATCTCGTCGACGTGTTCTGGAAGGGTCTCGGAGCGGCGAAAGATGTCAACGATGTCGACCTCGCCGTCGACGTGGTCGACCCGATCGACACACTCGACGCTGAGCACCTCGTCGCACGACGGATTGACGGGAACGACGTCGTAGCCTTCCCGTTGAAGGTAGGCTGGGATCGCACCGGCCTCGCCCTCCGGTTTCATGCCGATGACGGCGATGCGCTCGGCATCTCGAAGGTGTGTTCGCCGTCGAGCGTCGTCACTCGAGATGTCGTGTCCCGTGGTCATGGCTCCCGCGATGTCGTGTTAGAAGCTACTCTTTTTGTAGGGCTCCAGCTTGTCGCGAATCTCGTCGATGTGCTCGTCGAGCAGTTGGATGAACTTCCGCATGCCCTCCTCACCCTGATCGACGTAGTCGTCGATGTTGACGAGTATGTTGGTCTCACCCTGGATGGCGTTGTACTGGTGATCGACCTCGATGTCGCCCCAGGAGAGATTGGTCAAATTGGCCAGATCGGTCTCGTACATCTCCAGGAGATCGTCGGGGTCGGCCATGTAGTTTTTGACTTCGCAGGCAATCCGGAGCGTCGCTTGCGAACCGGCGATCGCTGAGCTGACGGCGCCGGACCCCGTCTTGCGGTCCAGCGTGATGTAGACTTTCGAGAGAACGGGGTCGTCAACGGCCTTGAGGGTAATCCGCTGTTCGTCGCCAAACTGTGTGCGAAACGAGACGACCGGCCATCCCTTGTAGGCCATCGCCCGAACCACTTCGCCGACGAGCATCTCGTCCTTGCTCTCGCGATGCTCGGCCTTGCGTTCACGATCGGCAAAGAAATCGAGAATACCCATGGTGTGCGTTCGCGTCGTCGAAGGAGCGATGATCAAGCTCGACGCCGAGGCGGCGAGCCGACGAGTGTAGTGGCTCGCAATCAGTTGTCGACGAAGGTCCCCGAGATCTCAATGCGCGGCGGATCATCTGTCTCCTCTTTGCTGCGGGGCTGACACTGGAGCGTGCCCTCGAACGAGCCTCGAAAACTAGAGTTGTCGTACGCTTTGACTTCGATCGAGACGTCCGTCTCGTCGTCGCCGGGGGCCGGGTGCTGGCAGTCGAGGTTTCGATTGGTCGCGGCAAACTCTGCCCGATCGACCTCGAACGTCCCCGTCGCTCGTCCCCGCAAATCGAGGACCATCAGGGTCAACTGCATCTCGAACTCTCCCTCCTTCATCTCGGGGACCAGCCGGATGCGTTTGCCATCACCAGCGTGGCCGTGGAGCACCGAAAAGCCGGAGATCGAGCCGCTAGCATCTCCCGACCATGTCAAGTCCCATCCGGGATCGGGGGCGTCTTCATCGTCGTCCGAAGACGATTCCGGCGAGGACTCGTCGGACGGCGATGCCGATCCTTCCGACTCCTCGGACGGCGAGACGCCCTGCTGTTGCTGGCGTGACTCATCCGACGGAGTTTCCTCGTTCGACGATTCGGACGAGTCGTCGCATCCAGCCACAAGGAGTGCGGCGGCACTGATGGCGGCGAGCGTATACCGGTGGCGTGATCTCATGACGATACTGGCGGTGAAAGAATATGACATTGGCAGTCTTCAGGTGATCACGAGTGCCCGCCGAGGGCACCGAATGGCACAAACACTACGGACCCTCCAGATATTTGTTTTGCAGACGTTCGGGGATGCGCCCGGCCTCCGCGATGTCGCCGTACGTCGAGGCAGCGGGCCGCCTCGTGCGGGCCTTGTCGGAATCGTCGGCGTCGAATCCGTAGAGGCCCATCTTGGCCTCCATCCCGCGGTTCCATTCGTACGTGTCGACCAGAGACCAGTAAAAATATCCTCGAATGTCCACTCCGTCTCGAATCGCCCGGGAGATTTGGTGGAGATGACGCACCAGATAGGGGGAGACCGACCCCGGATCGTCGCCGATGGGCGTGCCGTTTTCGGTGACGATGATCGGAAGATCGTACGTCTCGTCGACGAAGGTTGCGATCTCGTAGAGCCCCTCGGGTCGGTCGTACTCGAGTTGCAGCTCGAGGGGGTTGAACGTCAGGAGAGGGGAATAGCTGGGAAGAAGAGAGCCGTCGATCCCCTCGACGACGGTTTCGGCGTAATAGTTGATGCCGATCCAGTCCGTGCGTCCCTCGAGATCCGATCGAGACGAGGGCTCGCCGTCCAGATCAGCATCGAGATCGCCCCGGATGACGGCATCCAGAAAGACACGATTGAAGAGATAAAAGACGTTGTCGGCCGCCGTCTGGTCGAGCTCCGAGTCGGGATCGGCCGGACGGACCGGCGAGAGATTGTAGACCAGCCCGGTGAAAGCGGAGCGCCCGTCGTCGTCTGCATCGTCGGTGTCGCCCTCTTCGATGGCGTCGTACATCCGGGCGTGGGCCTCGATCATTGCTCGAAGCGACGTTTTCGTCGCGTCGAACTGCCCCCGGACAGCAGGGGGGTTGCTCCGCTGGCCGGAGGGCCGAAGATACCCCGGCAGGAGTACGGCCATCGGTTCGTTGAGGGTCACCCAGTGGTCGACCTCGCCGCCGAACTCCCGAGCGACAAATCCCGCGTATTTGGCGATCTCGCGGACGATGCGCTCGCGATCGAGCCATCCTCGGTGCTCGCATGCGTCCAGATCTTCGTGACATGCGACGGGCTGATGGATCCAGATCGGGAGTGTGTAGTGGTGGAGCGTGACCACCGGCGTCATGCCCCGCTCGCGGATGGCATCGAGCAGATCGTGGTAGTGCTGGAGCGCCTCGTCGTCAGCGGCCTCTCTGAGCTCCTCGTATCCCGATAGATCGTCGGTGGGATCGGAAAAGAGGCGGCTCCACTCGATACTGAATCGAAAGGCGTTGTTGTTCAGACCGTCTCGGGCCCGATCGAGATCCGACTCGTAGAGTTCCCAGAATCCCGCTTCTTTCGAGAGCGCGTCGCCCGAGAGATGCGTGTGGTCGTCCTCGAGCATCTTCTCCGAGGTGACAAACCGATACCAATCCGAATTGTCGTCCAGACACTGCTCCTCGGGGCGCGTCGGACAGCCCATGTCGACCTGGAATCCGGCGACGGCGGTCCCAAACATGAAGTGATCGGGAAACTCGTGGCGGCCGAGCGACATCCCGCTGGCGTCACAGCAGCTATCCCCTTGGGGCGATGGCGCGGCATCGACGTTGGCCTCTCGCTTGGGCGAGGTCCCATCACTCCGGCATCCGCTCGGGAGGACGAAACAGAGGACCACTATCCAGCCTACACACGCCGAACGACGGAGTCGCATCGGTATCGAGAGCATGATGAGAGAGCATACGCGTAGCATCTAACGAGACCGAAGGAGGCTCGGAGCGCCTCTGGACCAACGATCTCCCCGAAATACTCCGTCGGGCAGCGACGAGTTCACATGTCAGCAACGGGGGCGGTTCGGACTCCTCCCGTCGGTGACACCCCGCTGACATCAATCTTGACGATCGATTTCGGCCGAGCGTTGATCGGCGTACTCCATGTACTGATCCAGAATACGGCCGCAGGGGACCTCGGCCTTGAGCTGGCGCAGGATGTTGTGGATCCCGACGATGGTGCGGTCGACGTAGACGCCGCCCGGCGGGGGCTGGAATGCCTCTTCGTGGCGGACGAATAGATCGGTATTGTCCTCGACGCGACGCTGGACGAGGCCTTCGCCGTAGTCGTAGAGCTCTCGCTCCATTACGGGTTCGAACATGATGTGATGGAGCTTTTTGTAGAAGTCCGGGTCGAGCTCCGTGCCTTCGGCGCGTCCGCCGAGCTCCCACATCATCTCGTCGACGCGCTCGTAGTTTTGATTCATCGAGGCCCGGAGAATCTCGGCGTACACCCGGCGCTGCTCGTCCTCGAGCTTTTTGACGCATCCGTAATCATAGAGCACGATGCGACCCTCCGGCCGAAAGGCGTAGTTGGCCGGATTGGGGTCGGCATGGAAGGCACCGTGTCGGAAGGCCTGGAGCCCGAAAAGCTGGAAGAGCCTCGTGCCGATCTCGTCTTTTTGCGACCAGTCGTACTCCTCGCAGACGGTCTCAAGATCGTCGCCGCGCAACTCCGTCATCGTAAGTACGCGCTTGGAGCTTCGCTCGCCGATGACTTCGGGGACCAGAATCCAGTCGTCGTCGGCGTGCATCTCCCCGAAGAGTCGAACATTGTCCGCCTCGTTGCAGTAATCGAGCTCCTCGTGGAGTCGCTCGCGAATCTCGGCAAAGAGGCGATCGAGCGCTTCTTTGCGGTTGGAGTTGACGAGCCCGCTCATGCGAAGCGCGAGTTTGAGCTGATCGAGGTCGGAGTCGACCGAGTTGTCGATGCCGGGATACTGTACCTTGACGACGGCGCGGCGCCCCCCATCGGTGACGGCGCGGTGCACCTGACCGATCGAGGCCGAGGCAAAGGGTTTGCGCTCGAACCGATCGAACAGCATGGGAGGAGGCGCGCCGAGCTCCGATTCGATCTGCTCGGCGACGACCTCGTAGTCCATCGGGGGGGCGTCGTCCTGGAGCTCTTCGAGTGGTTCGGCCAGCTCGTCCGGTAAGACGTCCGTCGCCACGGAGGCCATCTGACCGATTTTCATCGCTGCGCCCTTCAGGTCGCCGAGGGTTTCGGCCACGATTTCGCCGTTGCGGCGCTGCGTCTCATTGCGACTTTGTTCACTGGCCTCATCCGATTTGAACAGAGAGGTGACCCGATCTTTGGCATAGTTGCCGGCGACCGAGGTTGTCATCTTGGCCAATTCCATGAATCGCTGGCCTCGGGAAGCAGGGCTTTCGTCGTCGTCAGTCATAACGTCGGGGGCGGAAGTGATATTACTGCTATTGACAACCGATATTGTTCATCCGTCGCCGGATAGCTTCGGCGTCGGCTGGATCTGTCTCCAGGTACTTAATGAAACCCTCGCACGCCTTCTGCTTATTCCCCATGTCTCGGTGGATCAATCCGACGATCTTGTGACACGATTTGAACCCCACCTCGAGGGCACGATGACACTGGTCGAGTGCCTTGCGATGCCGACCCCGAAGCCAGTTTTGAGTCGCCTTGAGGTACCAGCGCCGTCCGCTGGGATGATCCTCTTTGGGAATGGTGACGTCAGGAGAAAGAGGCGAGGGGCCGGACGACGTGGGGGACCCCCGTTGTTGCGTCGACTCGGAGGGAGACGATGAGAGGCCGGCATCTCGGGGTCGTCCCGGCTCGGTTGGGGATTCGTCGACGGCGGGACTCTCCGCCGACGGAGACTTCTTCTTGTATTGAAGTGGGTCGTCGGTCGCCGAAAACGTAGGGGGCGTTCGTACGGGGCGAGAATCGACAGGTGGGGCGTCCGGCTCCGCAAACAAAACCCAACCCAACCCGGCGAAGGCCAGAGGGATGGAGACGAGAAGACTCGCGAACGCCAGCTGAGATATCCAATCGTCGTCTTCGTCCGATGCCTCCGAGCCCGAGAAGGCCTCGGTCCTCGATCGGGTCGATGCCGACGGACCAACCCGTTGTCGATTCGATTCCGAAGTGGAAGGAGAGGGCGGGCGATCTTGGTCGCCGGACGCTTGCGGCGACTCGGATCGCGTCCGGGCATGCCCCCGTCCGTCGACCACGAGCTCATCGATGTCACCGATCTGCGGATCACTCTCGAATGCCCCCGCTCCTCCATCGGCTTGCTCGGCCAACTCTTCGGCACTGGGCGTGTAGTTGCCGAAGAGCAACTCCGAATCTTCCTCGTCCATCGAGAGAGCCGGGATGGGCTCGGATTCGACTTCGAGGGCGGCGTCGTTGCGGCGGTTGGTAATCGGGCGATCGCGGCAGGCCTCGAGCCGTTCGAGCGCCGATGCCACTTCGAGGCGATCATCGGGATCTCGCTCGAGGCATGCCATCAGGACGTCGACGAGCGGTCCCTCGAGCCTCGCGCCGTCGACTTCGGGCGGGGAGGGCTCCTCGAACAGAACGGCGGCGAGTTGGGCCCGAAGCGTCTCTTTTTGGAAAACGGGGCGCCCGGCGAGGATGCGATAGAAGACGGCGCCGACCGCGTAGATGTCGGTTTTGGAGGTGACGGATTCGCCCTTCCACTGCTCGGGGGCCATGTATCGCGGGGACCCGAGCAGCTCGCCGTCATCAGTCAGGGTCATCTCACCCTCTCCAGCGACCCGTGCAATCCCAAAATCGATGAGCTTGACGGTCTCCTTGGCCCTACTTCCGACGACGAAGAGATTGTTCGGGGCCAGGTCGCAGTGTGTGACGTCCCGGGCATGAACTTCGCAAAGAGCTTCGAGCGTCGCGATGGCAAATCGCACGGTGCGCTCCGGCGACAGCGCCCCCTCCCGGGCGAGCACGTCCGAGAGCGGCTCGCCCTCGAGATGCTCCATCGCGATAAAGAGCCGCCCATTCGCCGTCTCTCCGAAGTCGTGGAGGTCGACGATGTTTGGATGCGACATCGTCTCGAGGGCCTGAGCCTCCTGGCGAAATCGAGCGACCTGGAGATCACTCTCGGCCCGAACCTCACGCAACAGCTTGAGTGCCACTCGACGCGATCCGCCGAGCTGCCGAGCTCGATAGACGTCGGCAAAGGCGCCCCGACCGATGCGCGTTTCGAGATAGTATCGCCCCGCCACGATCGACTCGAAATCGAGCGATTCCTCGATCGATCCCCCCTCCTCGACGAGGGGGTCGAGCCACTCGACGGGAATGGTCTCCGCCTCGTCCTCCGGACATCGAGAGGCCTGAGTGCGGCGCTGACATGTCGGGCAGATGCGCATGAGACGCTCGCCTGGAGAGACGTGTCATCGACATTATATGTGTCTCAAAAATCGCGCGTCCGGGCAACCGATATCGGACGGCAGGAGAGGCGAGAGGCATGAGACGAGTCGATGGACGAGCGACGCCTGATCTCGGTCCCGCGTCGTCTCTCCGCTCTGGGGCCGAACCTGCGTCGACAGGGTCGAAGAATCTGGGAGAGCAACGGAGAACGCATCTTCTTGGATCGCCTCCGTTCCTCCGCGAACGAAACGTCAGACCGTTCTATCCACTCTGCCGACGCAACAACTCGCCCTTTCCTGCCGACGATCATCGATGAGGGGGGGAGCGGCGAGCTGTCAGGGTATTCGGAAGGAGCTTCGTCGCCCGATCGACCCCTTTTCGACGGGGGGCGTTACTCCCCCTCAAACGACTGGCCGGTTTGCGGCGGGTGGCGTGCACATGGGCGCGCCGGAGGGCCCCACGTGGAGACGTGTGGCTGAGCACACGCTTGACGGCTGGTGTCGGGGCGAGTCGTGTCTGGGGGAGTGGTCGGTTGTCTCGCGTGCCATCTCCAGCTATATTCCCGTCGCATCATCGAGATGGAGAGGTCACACCACCGAGATGACCTCTCTGCGTCGAGTGGAACGACCTTCAAACGACAGGAGTTGTCCCGTGTCGAACGAGTCGAACGTCGAGTCGAGCGGCGAGTCGCAGTCGAACTTCATTCGCGACATCATCGAAGACGACCTCGCCGGCGGCAAACACGACGAGATCGTCACGCGATTTCCGCCCGAGCCCAACGGCTATCTCCACATCGGGCATGCCAAATCGATTGTTCTCAACCACGAGATTGCGCTCGACTACGACGGCCGTTTTCATCTTCGGTTCGACGACACGAACCCCCTGACCGAAGAGGTCGAGTACATCGAATCGATCAAACGAGACGTCCAGTGGCTCGGGGCCGACTGGGGCGAGCATCTCTACTACGCCTCGGACTACTTCGAGCGCATGTACGAGCTCGCCGAGCGGCTCATCCAAAAGGGGAAGGCCTACGTCGACAGCCTGAGCAGCGAGGAAATCAAGGAGATGAGGGGCTCGTGGGACGAGCCGGGTGAAGAGAGTCCGTATCGCGATCGATCGGTCGAGGAGAATCTGGAGTTGTTCCGGGGTATGCGAGCGGGCGAATTCGAGGAGGGGGAACACGTCTTGCGCGCCAAGATCGACATGCAGGCCGACAACACGCTCATGCGCGACCCGGTGCTGTATCGTGTGCTCCACGAAGAGCATCCCCGCACGGGGGACGAGTGGTGCATCTATCCGATGTACGACTATGCTCACTGCCTCGAGGATGCCTTCGAAGGCGTCACCCACTCGCTCTGTACGATCGAGTTCGAGAACAACCGCGAGATCTACAACTGGGTCGTCGAGGAGACCGAAGTCGACCACCAGCCGCGCCAGATCGAATTTGCGTCCGGCAACATCAGCTACATGGTCATGAGCAAAAGTCGGCTTCGCCAGCTCGTCGAGGAGGGCCATGTCGACGGCTGGGACGATCCCCGCCTGCCGACGCTGTCGGCGGTGCGACGTCGGGGCATTCCTCCGGAGGCGATCCGGAGTTTCTGGAACGGCATCGGCGTGGCGCGCAACGACAACGTCGTCGAGATCGCTCAGTTCGAACACGCCATCCGCGACGAACTCAATCCCGAAGCACCTCGGGTGATGTGTGTCGAGGACCCCGTTCCGCTCGTCATCGAGGATTATCCCGCCGGCGAGGAGGAGTGGCTCGAGATTCCCCACTTTCCCGACGACCTCCCCGGCGGCGAATCTCGAATGGTGCCCTTTTCGCAGCGTCTTTACGTCGAGCGCGACGATGTCCAGGAGGATCCGCCGGAGGGATTCTATCGGCTCTACCCGGGCAACGAAGTGCGTCTCCGGTACGGTTATTTTGTCACCTGTGAGGAGATCGTCCGCGACGACGAGGGAACCATCGAAGAAGTCCGATGCAGCTACGATCCGGAGACGCGCGGCGGAAGTGCGCCGGACGGACGCAACGTCGAGGGGACGATCCACTGGGTCTCCTCCGAGCACGCCCTGCCCTGTGAACTCCGCCTCTACGATCGCCTCTTCGAGGTCGAGGATCCCCATGGCCGCGATGAGGATTTCAAGGAGTTTCTCAACGAGGATTCGCTGGTCGTCACCGAAGGATACATCGAGCCTGGCGTGCGCTTCGACGGGCCCGGCACGCGCTATCAGTTCGAGCGCAACGGATACTTCATCAGCGAGCCCCAGGACTGCTCGCCGCCGGAACAGTTGGTTTACAATCGGATCGTTACCTTGCGCGACCGCTGGGCCTCGGAAGAGACCGAGCGTCGTCGCCAGAAGGCCGAGCGCCGTGCCGAACAGAAACGTCAGCGCAAGGAGCGCAAGCGCCGAGAGGCCGAAGAGGCCCGGCAGCAACGCATCCAGGCCCTACTCGATGTGGCCGCGGGTCGCGAGGTCGAGGACTACGACTACACCGTTCGTGACGAAGTTCGTCTCGACTCGCCCGAACTCCGCGAGCGACTCGAGACGTATCTCGAAGCTCTCGAGCTCAATCCCGACGAAGCCGACGTCTTGAGCGGTGATCCGTCGCTGGCTGATTTCTACGACGACGTGCGAGCTCGTTACGACGAGCCGGAGACGACCGCCACCTGGATCGTCAACGAACTCCTCCCGGAGCTCGAGGCCGAGGTGGGGACGGACGAGTTTACCGAGGCGTTCGAGGACCTCTCGTTTGGGGCCGAGGAAGTGGCCGAGCTGATCGAGATGTTCGAGGAGGGGCGCATCAACAATCGCGTCATGCGCGACGTGCTCGACGAGATGGTCGAGACCGGCGACGAACCCGAGACGATCGTCGAGCGCGAGGGCTGGGAGACGATCAGCGACACCTCTGAGCTCGAATCGCTCATCGCGGGCGTACTCGACGAACACGAGGACAACGTGCAGGCGTACGCCAGGGGTCAGACCCAGCTTCTGAACTTCTTTATCGGCCAGGTTATGCAGGCGACCGACGGACAGGCCGACCCTCAGATGGTGCGCAAGCTGCTGAGCGAGGCGCTTCCCGAGCCCGACACAGCGGAGGAATGAGGGGGCGAACAGAGTGAGAATTCAGAAAAACTTCCAGCCGACGGCGACGGTCACCCAGGGGGGATGGAGATACGTGTTGTAAGTATTTTCGAGGTAGGCTTCGCCGTCCTTTTCGATCGAATCGATAGCCTCCTGGAGTTCGGGGCGTTCGGCACCGAAGTTCGCTTCCAGATTGGCCGACGAGGCGAAGGTATACGACCATCCCACTCCAGTGCGGATGGCGACGGGACCGAGTCTCCAGTCCCATCCGACACCGAGGGTCATCTGATGAAGGGTCGATGAGGCTTGGAAGGTGCGCGGCCCGGAGCGTCCCTCTCGGCGATTCGGCACGTCGTTGTCGAGGACGCCTCCCAGCAGAGCGGCTGAAGGCGCACTGCCTCCGAACGTCGTCATCGAATACCCGCCATGGATGTACAGACCCAGAAGTGGCGGACTCCATCCCCCGTAGAGACGCCAAGCCATGGAGCTTCCGACAGATTGTTCGACGAGTTCGGCGTCCTGCTCGCTGTACTTGTCGGTCATCGGGACCAGCACGTCGTTGGCGACTCCCACGAAGGAGAGCGGCAGGTAGCCGATCGAGCCTCCGGCTCGGAACCCCATCGGCAGCTCGAGCACCCCTCCGGCCCCGATCTGCACGGGGACGTTGGCGACCCCTTCGGCCCGAAAGCTCACCGGCGAGTTGGCCTCGGCGCGATCGGGAAGCCCGAGGCTCGCGATTACCACGATGAGCGCGACCGTGAACACGGGAGCGAGCGAGTATCGCCCGAGACATGATGAGTACTCGTTGTCGTATCCCATGGTGTTGTGGACGTCTCGATGGTGTGTGTATGCAAACAATGGAATTGTCGAGTCTATCAGCGTCGAATCGGCACATCCAATGTCATGGGTCGACTGCGTCTAGAGCTTCGACACATGTGACGAGCGCGTTGAGATATTGTTCAATGGTCGAACGGCTTGCGACCAGTCCTCGGTGCTCGAGACGGAGGGATTGACCACTCACATAGACGGCCTGCGCCACCTCCTGCACGGCGAGGAGGGCCTCGACGACCTCCGTTTGCTCGAGATACGTTCGGATATCGTCCTCGCAAGCGGGCTCGGTTCGCACGGTGAAGGCACGATCGAAATCGGGATGGTCGAGTTCGAATTCCGTGTCGTCGAACACACGTCCGAGCCGAGCGAGTTTGGAGCGGTCACGGAGCTCGAGTTCATTCGGCACCGACGATGGAAGGGGAACGGTACAGGTCGTGTACGTCATTTTGCGGCGTCCCGGTCCGCGCTGAATCGTCTGCATTCGGACCTCATGCCCACGGAACTTTCCCTTCATTTGAAAGTCCTCCAGCCAGCCGAACTGCTCGAAGTCGAAGCCCTCGTCATCGGCCCAGGCTTGCCAGACATGGCGGGCTCGAAGGGGCCGGTAGACGTAATAAACCGGGAGGAGACAGCCGATCAGAATGGCGACGATCCAGGGCAATGACATTGGAACTCTGGGAAGGTCGCGACCCAATGAACTATCGGAGAGATTCGACGAGACGAGGACGCCGGTCAAACGTCAAGGTCCGCTCTCCTCCCATCCCGAAAACGTCATGCGACGATACGCCGCACTGGTAGTAGTGAGCTTCATCGCGTGCCTCGAGCGCGGTGAGACGGTCGATGTCTCGATCTACTCGGCGGTGATTTCGGCAATCCACCGACTGGCATCCAGCCAGCGAGCGATCTCCAGTTCGCCACCGATGGGCTCGAAATGGAGACGAGCCTCGAGCATCCAGGTTGCCGTTGACCGCCAAGATGGAGGATTGTGAATCTTCGAGGGCTCCCGTACTCGAGAGCGGTCTTCCCCCTGTCCGTTGGGTTTGCACGACCGAGCGGCGTCCAGTTCGAACCAACAAAAAATGGAGGCACTCTCTCGAGCGCCTCCATCATCGGAATTCGGGGTCGGATTGTCCAGCGAGGGTCACAGCTTCGGAGGGCTCGAACGAATCGAGCCTCCCACGAGGGGCCTCATGGCGCCTCTCCCGGAGGTCGAGCCGAGAGAGGCGCGAATGGGGTCAGTAAGCGATCCCGACGCGTCCCGAACTGGTGGCGAAGACGACGTCTTCGTCTTTATCGCCATTCCAGTCAGTGACGTGGACTCCGTAGACGTCACCGCCGTAGCGGTTGTTCGGCAACAAGATGGTGTGTCGGCTGGCGATGCCGACCGACCCGTTGCCGAGATAGACCTGGAATCGGCGGTTGCTCGTATCGCCGAGAATGACGTCCATCTTGCCGTCGCCATCGAGGTCGCCGAAGGTGATGGCCTGGGAGTCTCGATTGTAGGGGGCATTCCCGTATCCACGCTGGACGGTTTGATTCATGTTGCCGTTCCCGTTGTTCCGATAATAGTGGAGGTCGTTTCTTTCGCTGTCGATGATGACAGCATCATCGAGCTTGTCTCCGTTGAGATCCCCGACGCCGAGGACGGAATTGTTGTTGTATCGGCCAGATAGATAGTGCCGATCGAGCTGATTGCCCAATTGAACTCCGCTGTGAACGTCGCGGATCTCGAGGTAGTTGTCCTCGTCACAGTACTCCTCGTTGTACGTCATGGCCAGTTCCGGACGACTGTCCTTGTCGAACTGACCGATCTCGACTTGTTGAAAGTCGTTACAGCCATTGTACCAGTCGTCGGTCCGTGTAAATCGCCCCGACCCGTTGTTGTCGGCGAGGACCAGTGATTCCCGTCCGACGGCAGCGAGCTCGAGGGTTTGATCGTTGTCGAGATCCCCCAATTCGATGTCGGCTGCGTCGTGGGCGTCGGTGAGATTGAAGTAGCCGCGCGGCCCCTCCGAGAAGTTGCCGTTCCCGTCGTTGAGCCAGGTGTAGTAGCTGAGATCGTCACTATCGTTGGAACGACCCCGGTCACAGAGGACGACGACATCTTGGTCCTTGTCGTTGTCGACATCGCCGATGGCCGGACTGACGCATCCGTCGGCTCGACTCGTCCACGTGAAGGTCTTCCTCTTCTTTTGGAATCGGATCTTCTTACTCGAGTAGACGACCTCGATGTCGGCCGAGTTGTTGTTGCGGCGATCGACATAGACGACATCGGGTTTGCTGTCGCCGTCGAGATCGCCAAAGGCCATGCCGTCGTCGTGGTTGGCACGACGGGGAT
>JAQCND010000593.1 GCA_028274765.1 Bradymonadaceae bacterium | reverse complement strand
TTGGTGCGCTGACCCTCTGGCCGATCGCTTACGGATTTATCTTCGTCGGCTCGATTGCACTCCAGTTTGGATTCGTCGCAAGCGGCCTGAAGATCGTCCTGCCCTTTGCCCTCATCATTCTTCTGCATTTCTTGACGATGGGCCTGAGTGTCTTGCTCATCGGTTACTACATCTATCACGTCTTCCAGCGCGACGACATCGATCAAGACCGCAAGCTCCTGTGGTCGCTCTTTATTTTCGTGGGCAACATGATCGCGATGCCAATCTACTGGTATCTCCACGTCTGGCAGCGTGACGAGACGTATGGGATCGACTCGATGGAGGACTCGGCTCTGGAGAGAGAGGAAGGTCGAGACGGAGAACTCTGATCATGCCGCCGTTCTATCTCGCCGCCTTTCACATCCCCGAATCCCAAACGATCGAGGTCGGGGCCTTCGGGACGTTCGCGTTCGAGCCGGGCGACTACGTCTATATCGGACGAGCAAGTCGCGGGTTCGATGCTCGTCTGGCCCGACACCAGCGTCTCGACGACAAGACGTTGCGGTGGCACGTCGATTACGTCCGCGACCGCGCGCGCTGGCTGAGGGCCCACGTCGTCGATGCCGAAGGCGAGTGCGAGCTGGCCGACACCGTGGCCGACTTGTCCGGCGCGGACCGTCCCATCGAGGGGTTCGGCGCCAGTGACTGTCAGTGCGACGGTCATCTCGTGCGGCTCGACGATCTCCGGGCTGTCCAAGATCAGCTTCCCGGTGTCCTCTGGCCCGGCGACGGGCTTCGAGCTCGCTTCGTCGAGCGTCCCAATCGTTTCGTCGTGCGCGCCAAACTGGAGGTGCCCGAGACGATCGAGCCGCTCGTCGAGGGCAACGACGGCG
The DNA here is from genome assembly GCA_028274765.1 of Bradymonadaceae bacterium. Taxonomy (GTDB): domain Bacteria; phylum Myxococcota_A; class Bradymonadia; order Bradymonadales; family Bradymonadaceae; genus CAJXPB01. The sequence continues at coordinate 2,052 of JAQCND010000593.1, read as the reverse complement.
ACGTCGTCGACGCCTACCTGCCGAATACGTCGCGGCTCGGCGAGCTTCTAACCGAGGGGCGACCGATGCTCCTCGAGCCCGCCGACGACCCGGAGCGAGCGACCGATTATACCGTTCGCCGATTCTGGGACGGCACCTGGGTGTCGGTCGAGGCGAGGCGAGCCGAAGACGCAATCGACGATTGGATGCAGTGGCGAGACCAGCTCCCGGAGATCGGCTCGATCGAGTCGTGGAAGCGGCAGGTCGAACGGTCGGGGCATCGGTTTGACTTTTGGGTTGCACATCCAGACGGCGACAAGACATGGTTGGAGGTCAAGTCGCTCAGCCGGGCCGAATCGGGAGTGGCCCATCTGTCGAAGACGCCCTCGTCGCGAGCTGACGCTCATCTCGAGACGCTCGGTGATTTCGTCGCCTCCGGGGAATGCGCTGCGCTGGTCTTCGTCCTTCAGCGAGACGACGTCGAGGCGCTCGAAGTCGGGGGCGACGCCGATCCGGGATGGATCGAGTCGGTTCGCCGGGCCGCCGACCGAGGCGTCGACGTCCTCGCTGTCCGAACGCGGGTGACGCCCTCGAATCTCTGGATCGAGGAGAAGCTTCCCCTCCGGGACGTACGAGCCTCCTTCAGCCGATAGAGACGAACCCGACTCGCCCCTCCCCCTCCCGGCCGCGGTTGCTCTCTCGAGTCTCTCGTATACGTCTCCACATGTTCCCTCCGGCAGACCCGGGTCTCCAAACGCCCAACCGATGCCATCCAGACGGCGTCTCCTCGCCGTCGGATCGGTTCGTCCCGACGACGAGGGACGGCGCATTCCACCGCGAGCCCCACGTCGTGCCGCACCGACCCCGCCAGTTACGATCGTCGGCGATATCGAGCAGATGTTGCGTCCCGAGTCCCAGTCGCGGAAGGGAGTGGAAGGGACGAGCGGGGGGAAGGGCCGCATCACATCCGGCCGCGCAACATCCCGTGCCAGTACATGTCGGGAAGGCCGTAGGCCTTGAGAGCGTACATGCTGTAGCGCTCGCGGGCTTGATCGAAGGGGAACGTCTCGTCGGGATTGCCGTCGTAGTCGAATTCGCAGAGTACCAGCCGTCCGTATCCGGTGACGAGAGGACACGAAGCGTAGCCGTTGTATTGGGCCTCCAGTGGTTCGCCCTGCATCTCTGCCAGCATGTTCTCGACGGTCACCGGGACCTCCTTGCGAACGGCTGCGCCGGTCTTGGAGGTCGGGAGACTACTGCAATCGCCCAGCGAGAAGATGTTGGAATAGTCGACGTGCTGCGTCGTGTGCTTGTCGACGTCGACCCAGCCATCCTCGTCGGCAATTGGGCTCTCGGCGATGAAATCCGGTGGCCCTTGGGGAGGCGTGACGTGGAGCATGTCGTAGTCGAGAACCATCGGATCGGCACTCGGGTCGTCGAGGTGCTCGAAGATCGCCTTCTTGTCCTCGGGGACGATCTCGACGAGATCGACGTTGTAATGGGTGTCGACATCCCGTTCCTCGACGAGCCTCGAGAGGGTACGAGCGTACTTGTCGATCCCGAAGACGCCGTCGGTCGAGGCGGCATAGACGACGTTGGCGTCGTCGCGAACCCCCTGCTTGCGCATCCAGTGTTCGGCGAGCCACATGATCTTCTGGGGGGCGCCAGCGCACTTGACGGCGGTGTCGGGGAACGTGAAGATGGCGTTGCCACCGCGAAAGTGTCGCAGTGCATCCCACGTCGAGTCGACCGTCTCGTAGGAGTAATTGCTGCAGATGCCGTGCATCCCGACGTTGCCTTCGAGGCCTTTCACCCGATCCCATTCGAGCTGAATGCCGGCCGCGACGACGAGATAGTCGTAGGTGTACTCGTGCCCCGCCTCGGTGATGACCGTGTTGTCTTCGGGTCGAAATTCAGTCGCCGCCTCCCGGATCCACTCGGCGCCATCCGGAATCTGTTCGGCCTCCGGTCGCCTCGTCTTCTCCTTGTCGAAGACGCCTCCCCCGACGAGCGTCCAGAGCGGCTGGTAGTAATGATCCTCCGAGGGTTCGATGATACCGACGTCGAGGGGAT
>JAQCND010000586.1 GCA_028274765.1 Bradymonadaceae bacterium | reverse complement strand
TCCGGAGGAAGTACAGGGGCGCTCCGAAGGCCGGGCCTTCCGGATCGACTCGATATCGGTTCGGAGCGCCAGCATCCCTGCTGGCACGTGGCTTCAGCGCCTCCCTGGCGGGAGGATGGAGGTGGCATAACAAGGAACGAATCGTGAGTGTCTGGCTTATACCTCTAATGCGATCACCCTGCCTTGACAGGTGTTACCCAGTGACTAAGATAAATTGTTGGAACAAAGAGAAAATGGCGGTGGCCCATCCGGTCGATGGATTGGGTCGTCCCTCTTCGCTCTTTGACAATGCGGGGGCGCACTGGATTCGACGTGGTCAATGAGGTGGATGCCGCGTGCCGTGGGTACCAGTAACCACGCTTAACTGCTGGTAACGTATAACTGGCAACGACAACGTCCAGTACGCGCGAGCGGCGTAAGCTGACTCGTGCCTTGTTGATGTGCCCATTGTGCGGCACCCGTGACCTGGATCCTCGCCTGCGGGATCCCTGTCACGACGATTAGTAGGCTCGGCCTCGGTCAATTGGAGCCTTCGGGCCGAGGCGACATTTTTGTAAGGCCCCTCGCCAATCGCAGCCTGTCGGTGGGCAGCGTGCGGATGAGGTAAAATAAATGTACACCGGCTACGCACGTAGAAGCGTCACACCAAAGGATCACGGACGCGGGTTCGATTCCCGCCGCCTCCATTCTCAAGTTTGCCTCTCGCTCGCCGTCCGCCCCCTCCATCCCCCGGCGAGCGAGGGGCTCTCTTTTTGGGGGGGGATCATCTGTCCGATTCGCCCGTGACGTCGGGAAGTCGAGTCGACAGTCCCATCGAGACCGTATTGAGAGTTGGGATGTTGACGCCGTCGATGATTCGGGCGTAGCTGATCTGAAGCTCCGACTGCTCGAGAGGCACGATCAGTCCCGCTGTTACTTTGAGATAGTTGCGGTCGAGCAGCAGGGGTTCGCGGCGGATGTTCGACTGTTCGAACGCTTCGGAGGGCACCCCTGGATCGCGAGCAATTGCCGTCTGACCGACGGATTCACCCTCGTAGACCGTGTACCCCCCTCGAAGACTGACGAAGGGGATGAGCGTTCCCATGATGTTTTGACCGACCTTGAGCCCCCCGCGGACCTGATCGCCGACTCCCCCAAAGATGAGCCGGTAACCGGCGTCGGCTCGAACAAAGGTCCGAGTGCTCGGGATGTACGTGCCGGCAAAGAGGCTCTGCTGTAGATGAGCTCGACCGTCTCCGAGCGTGGCATCGTCCTCGACCGGGCTAGATTCGCTGTTCTCGTCCATCGAGGTGCCCGTGGGACGTTGATACCCCGTAGGAAGTTGCCCTCGCGTCTCCGTGCTGACCACGACGAACGCATCCACGATCTGATAGCGCGCAAAAAGATCGACGTCCCCCATCCCGAACTGTTGGCTCGAGAAATCGACGAGGTTCTGGGTGGGCTGAGCCGTCTCCTTCGGGAGAATGACGGGATCGGCCCGATACGAGATCATCTTCGGACGCAGGGTCATCCCACCCTCGAAGTCCTCGGTGAATCCATACCGCAGCGTCGTCGTAAACTGGGTCGAGAGAAATCGACCGTTGAGCGGAAAATCCTGGCGCGTGCCATCGAGAATGAACTCCTCTTCGGCAAATGAGAAATCGAGGGAGGTCAGGATGGCCAGTTCATCGTCCGGGACCGTCCAGGGCGAGGCGTGGGCCGTCCGGCTCTCGGGGACGGCCAGCAAGATGGCACATATCATCAGTATCGCGCTCACATGCGTTTTCCCCGGCGGGCGTCCGTGCCCTCGAAAGAGCGCGAAGAGCTCTCGCGCCGAGGATCGTCGAGAACTAGACATGTTGACATCATCGGAAGCATGCTTGCTCATCGACCCGATAGAAGACAACAGACACGATTGACATGTGACTCCCGAGACAGCGGACGTCAGGGTGGAACCGCATGACGGACGTCGACGGGCTCCGAAGGCAATCGATCGTTTCGTTCGAAGCGCGTATCGTCGAGCGTGAGGATCTTCAATGCCTGGACGCGAAAGTCGAACGTTGATCTCATGGATACGTTGGCCCACCCTCGAGGAAGCCATGCGATTATCTCGTTCCCATCCATCGCGATATTGGATGGAGCTGGGAACATGCGGGATTCAAATGGTCGTGTGAAATGCAAGGTGATACTTCGATTGTTTCCACACATGCTCCCATGAGCCCACCCTTCGTTGTTCATGCAATGGACTTCGGCTCTCGAGCGTCGACAACTTCGACACGGCGGGAATCGTCTCCCCCGTGACGCGAATTTGATCTCGTCTCCTCGCCTGGGTTATATCTCTCCCGAGCGCCCTCGAACTCTTCGGGCCGCGCGAGATCATCGACTCGCCGCACCTCCCCACAGGCTATGACAGACGACTCGATCGACGACATCGACCAGAGCCACATTCGCAATTTCTGTATCGTCGCACACGTCGATCACGGCAAGTCGACGCTCGCCGATCGTATCCTGGAGGTCACTGAAACCGTCCCGGAGCGCGATCGGCAGGAGCAATTTTTGGATACGATGGATCTCGAGCGCGAGCGCGGCATAACCATCAAAGCCCAGACCGTCCGACTGAAGTACACCACCCGCGACGGCGATACATTCCTGCTGAATTTGATCGACACCCCCGGCCACGTCGATTTTACCTACGAGGTGTCTCGAAGCCTGAAGGCCTGCGAGGGGGCGCTTCTGGTGGTCGATGCTGCCCAGGGGGTCGAGGCTCAGACGGTCTCGAACGTCTACATGGCGCTCGACAACGACCTCGACCTCTTGCCCGTCCTCAACAAGATCGATCTTCCATCGGCGGACGTCGATCGGGTCTCCGAGGAGATCGAAGAGACACTCGGTCTCGACGCCTCCGATGCCTTCGAGTGCAGTGCCAAGCACGGAACCGGTGTGCGTGACATCCTCGAGGCAATCATCTATCTGGTGCCACCTCCCGAGGGCGCCGACGAAGATCCGCTGAAAGCTCTCGTCGTCGACAGCTGGTTCGACTCCTATCGGGGTGTGATCAACCTCGTCCGGGTCGTCGACGGACGCATCGAGGAGGGTGACGATATCCAGTGGATGGCGACCGGGGCCGAGAGCGAAGTCGAGGAGATCGGTATCTTCGACCCCGAACCCACCCCGGTCGATTCGCTTGAAGCCGGCGAAGTCGGCTATGTCGTCTCGATGATGAAGGACATCGACCAGGCCAAGGTCGGCGACACGATCACGCACGTCGACCGTCCGACCTCGGAGCCGATGCCCGGATTCAAAGACGTCCAGCCGACGGTGTTCTCGGGGCTGTATCCGACCGACAACGACGATTACGAGCGACTCCAAGATGCGCTCGAGAAATTGGCGCTCAACGACTCGAGCATCAGCTTCGAGCCCGAGACCAGCGAAGCGCTGGGATTCGGGTTTCGCTGCGGCTTTCTGGGGCTTCTCCACATGGAGATCATCCAAGAGCGGCTCGAGCGCGAACACGATCTCGATCTCATCCGCACGGCGCCCTCGGTCGTCTACCGGGTCACCAAGACCGACGGCGAGACCCTCGAGATCGACAATCCCACCCATCTCCCCGAGCCCAACGAGATCGAAATCTTCGAGGAACCCTACATCGAAGCGACCATTCACGTCCCACCCGACCACGTCGGGCCCGTGCTCGAGCTGTGTGAAGATCACCGTGGTGAACAGAGCGACATGCGGTGCTCGAGCGAAAACCGCTTCACGGTTCAGTACGAAATGCCAATGAACGAGGTCATGTTCGACTTCTACGACCAGCTCAAATCGGCCTCGCGCGGATACGCCAGCTTTGACTACGAGATGATCGGTTATCGCGAAGGCGATTTGGTCAAGCTCGACATGCTCGTCAACAAAGAGGAGGTCGACGCGCTCAGTACCA
>JAQCND010000579.1 GCA_028274765.1 Bradymonadaceae bacterium | reverse complement strand
TGAGGCTCTACGAGGGGCGCGATTCGCTGTACATCGGACAGAACATCGACGCCTCGTACCGCCCTCACCCGAACTTCTGACCCTTCAATCAGGGTGCGTTTCATACGCCTCGGTCACGAGTGCTGGAGCTCCTGGCGACCATCGTAGCGGGACGAGTGGAGCTGGAGAGCCCCGCCTCTCAGCCGGCCCGAACTGAAGAGAAGGTGCTGAGACCGTCTCTTACTGAATCTGCTCGAGCTCGGCGCGCATGGCGTCGGTGATGTCGTTAATCAAGTCGCGAAGCCGTTCGGCCTGGCCGGCGAGGCGCCGACTTTTGACCCAGAGATTCCAGACGATGAGGACGTGCGTGACTTCGGGCTCGACGTGCTCGAGGGTATCGGGGTCGAACGGTTTGAGCAGCATCCCGGCTGTCTTCGCCCCCCGAGTCCGCCTCCGGAAGCGGGGCTCCGAGGGCGGACGGATAGTCTCGACGTATGGTCTGGAGCGTCTTCCAGACGTCTCGCAGTTGTGATTGGCGTTCGCGTATTAGCTCGGGATCACCGTTCTGGTAGTAGCTGTTGTCCGGACCGATATCGAGCAACCAGTCTCGGCTCATGTGCTCGACTCGAGAGAGGGGATAGTCGAGTTCTTGGATCTCGGCGAGGGCCGCGACCAGGGTTTCGGCCCGATCGTCCAGCGAATCGCGCTCGAGACCACAGTCGAGACACTCGAAGTGAGCGCCGAGCATGGTCATCTCGGGCGGGTCGTCCTCCCCGATGATGTCGGTGAGATTCCGGCTCTCGCACCTCGGGCAATGAACGGCGAGTCTCCGTCGATGTTGACGCTGGCGCCCATGTCGAACGAGAGCGCTCAACACGATGTTGAGGCCGAATACTACAAGAACCAGATACACCATGGAGCGTAACGCAGATGTCAACGTCGAGGAGGGATACAGACCGGATCGGAGAGGGCCCGACCGGAGACCGGCGTATCGTCAGATCTGGTAGATCGGCGCGAAGTCCTCGTGGCGCTCCTCGGGCACCGAATCGCAGATGTCCTGAATCGTATAATCCTCGAGAATCCGGATCGTCGCCTCGCGAATCTCGGACCAGACCGGCTGAAAGGCCTGTTCGCGCTCGGTGGGTTCCTCGCCGCCGGTCGAACGGCCGCACGCCTCGAAGGGGGCCACCGGTCCGCCGAGATGGCGGATGATTTCCAGGAGGGTCACTTCGCTGGGAGGTTGCGCCAGGAGGTAGCCTCCATTGGCGCCTCGGCGGCTCTCGACGAATCCTCCGCGCTTGAGATCTGCCATGATCCCCTCGAGAAATTTGCTCGGCAACTCTTCGTCGTCGGCAATCTCCTGGATCGACATTGGCGAATCACTCCGCGCTCCCGCCAGCGTGACGAGCGCGCGGAGCCCGTACATGGTGCGAGCACTGAGTTCCATGGGTTCGATCTCCTGACCTGAAGTGCAGTGAGCAAAGGCGAGGCATACGGGATCGTAAGGTAGTGGGCGCCGATTGGCCAGTGGAACACTCTCGAGGAGCAGGGCGATCGCATGTGAACGTCTCCGTCCTCTCGGTCGACTCGCTCCCCCCGCTCCGAGGGGGCGTTCGTCGACATGCCAGCAAGTTGCTCACGTCGAAGACGTATCGAGGCGCTCCGGGAGGGGCTCGGAGGGATGTCGGGGGAGACGCCCCATGGAGCACTGGCTCCCAGCCGGCTTGGAACGGAACGCCGAATCGAACTCTAATGCAATTGCCCTCCGCTCGAGGAGAGGGGAGGTTTCAGCCGCTGCAGGCATCGCCCTGGCCGTCGCCGTTGTTGTCCTGCTGCCCCGTGTTGGACGTAAACGGACAGTTGTCGAGGGGACAGGGGATGCCGTCGCGGTCGGGATCTTGGCCGGGGCGGCACGTGTTGCCGCTGGCGTCCGGCGAGCCGGACGAGGTGCAGGCATCGCCCGTGCCATCGTTGTTGCTATCCTTTTGCTCTTTGTTGGGAGTGGCCGGGCAGTTGTCGCAGGCATCACCGACCCCGTCGCCGTCGTCGTCGCTCTGGTCGTTTTTCGTGTTGGGACAATTGTCACAGGCGTCACCGAAGCCGTCGTTGTCGCGATCGCGTCGAGAGGCATCGCTCTTCTCGGGACAGGTATCGCAAACGTCGCCGACGCCGTCGTCGTCGGAATCCTTCTGCTCGCGGTTGGGCTCCTGAGGACAGTTGTCACAGGCATCGCCGATCGTATCGTTGTCCCCGTCTCGTTGGTTGGGGTTGGTTACCTGGGGACAGTTGTCGCAGGCGTTGCCAAAAGAGTCGTCGTCGGGATCCTTTTGCTCCGGATTGGGGACGCGCTTGCAGTTGTCGCAGGCGTCGCCGACCCCGTCGTTGTCACGATCGAGTTGTTGTTTGTTGATGGCCTTGGGGCAGTTGTCGTCTTCATTCTCGAGCCCGTCGCCATCGATATCCGGATCGCAGGCATCGCCGACTCCGTTGTTGTCCGTGTCGTTTTGTTCTTCATTAGGCTCGTTCGGACAGTTGTCACAGTCGTTGCCGACCCCGTCGTTGTCGCGATCTTTCTGCTCGGGGTTGGTGATCGTCGGACAATTGTCGCAGGCGTTGCCGTACTTGTCGTCGTCGTCGTTGGCCTGGTCGGGATCGGGCTCCGACGGACAGATGTCGCAGACGTCGCCGACCCCATCGCCGTCGCGGTCGGCCTGATCGGCATTGGACATCTCCGGGCAGTTGTCGCAGACGTCCCCGACGCCGTCGTCGTCGCCATCCGTCTGATCGGGGTTGGCAGCCTCGGGGCAGTTGTCGGCGTCGTTGTCGAGGCCGTCGCCGTCGATATCCGAATCACAGACGTCTCCGGATCCGTCGCTGTCGGTATCCTCCTGATCGGGATTGGGCTCGTCGGGACAGTTGTCGCAGACGTTTCCGACGCCATCGCCATCGCGGTCGCGCTGGCCGCGATTTTCGACGGCCGGGCAATTGTCGCAGGCGTCGCCGACGTTGTCGCCATCGCCATCCTTCTGGTCGCTGTTTTTGGTTTCGGGACAATTGTCCTCGGTGTCCGGGACGCCGTCGCCGTCGAAATCCGAGCCCTCGCAGGCGGTCGAGGTCCAGACGACGAGTGGCAGGGCGAGGAGGATGAGAACCGAGGGGGTCTGACGGAATGGGATTCTCATGGGAGACTCCGGAGCGGCCGGACGTTCGAAACAATCGATGTAGCGAGCCGTTCCCCTCCGATGCGACGACGGGCCATCAGGTCGGATGTGCTCGAGATGGCATGTATTGGAGAGTGCGGAACCGTATGCGGACGCATCGTATCGCAACTTCGTCGCGCGACCGAAGCCTCATCGACGTCGCCGCCGCATGGCGAGAAGCCCCAGCCCCACGAGAAGGAGCGTGCTGAGCCGACCGCCTCCCGGCGCCCCCCGAAATCCGCCGCCCCCTCCTCGCGAGCGATCGTTCGAACAGCCGCATCCCGAGGCCTCCTGGACGGGTGTGGGACGTCGATTGAGCGGAACCATGCGGAGTTTGATCGTCAGTTGGCGGCGTGCTTCGTCGGCACCGCGAGCGTTGAAACCGAAGTTGACGGTCTCGTAATTGGAAGCGGTCGCGCGAATCGTCCAGCGTCCGATGCCAAGCTGTTGGCGTTCCCAGACGGCAGCTTCCTCCTCGACGGCGACCGGCTCGTCGGGGGTGAATGTGCCTCGCGGTCCCTCGAGTTCGAAATTGACGTCGGAGGGGACTTCAGCGTTCTCGGGAAAAATGGCACGCACGCGGAAGTCGACCGATTGATCGCGAAAGAGTCGGTAATTCGCGTCGCGATCGCCGTCGAGTTCGAAGGTCTCGCCGACCATGACGAATCCTTCTTTCTCGATCTGAACTTGGTAGCGGGCCAGCGCGAGCTCCTCGAATACGAATCGTCCCTCCGCATCGGTCGTTTGCGTGCCGACTGTCTCCTGGCCCTCTTCGAGCGGGCGCTGGAGCGTCACCGTCACGCCCTCACCGTCGGCACGAGACTGGAGCTCGATTTGGCCTGCAAACCGAGCCTGCATCGCGGTGTCGCCGCCATCGATCCCCTCGGCGTCGGAGGGAGACCCAGTATCGCGGTCGGAGGCACCCTCGCCGGCGTCATTCGAGGGCAAGGGCGGGAGATCGATATCTTGTTTGACATCTTTGTCGGCAGCATCCGTCACCTCGTCGACGTCCTCGGTCGCATCTCGGGCGACATCATCCCGAACATCCTCTGGGCCTCCGTCGCCGAGGGTGTCTCCCCCATCTCCGGCCGTTGCGTCTCGAACGTCTCCCCCGCCAGCATCTTCCTCCTGGACGTCGAGGGCACTGTCGCCATCAGTTGTGGCATCGGTGGGCGACGAGGTATCCTCCATGACATCGAAGGTTGTATCCGCCGACGAGGTATCGATGACATCGCCCGTATCCGACGTCGCGTCCGCCATCCCCGCGTCGGTGGCATTGGGACCGACGTCGTCGACCCCCGTATCCGCCCCCGACAAGCTGGGGGCAACGAAGGTGAGGAAACCGAGGGTGAATCCGAGTATCACAGAGTGATGCGTCATCGATGGTGAATACTCTCTCGAAAAAAAACGGATGGAAGCATGCGGCATCGTGTGTGGCTTCGATCGATGGGCAGAGCCCGACCCGAGGGGCTGGCTCAGGCGTTCTCGTCTTCGAGCGCGTCGCCGAGATACGTCAGGGTCCCCACGATGGCGAGTCCCAGCAATCCGGTTGCCAGGGCGGTGTAGACGGTGGCTCCGAACGCCTCTGGCCAGACATTTACCTGACCGCTTCCCTGGGAGATACGGAAGGGCCAGATACCTCGGAGACATCCCACCATCAATCCCACCAGGCCACCAAGCGTCGGCGCGGGGTGGTTCTCGAGCAGATACTTCATCAGGCGGGCGAAGCTCAAGATGCCGATCAGACATCCCGCCATGAAGAGGCCGACGAAACTGCTCTGTTCCCACGGAATGTGCCCTCGGGCGACGGCTTCAAGAGACCCTTTCACGGCGTTGAGGACAAAAAAGTAAGCCCCCAGAATGAGAAGAATGAACGATCCGCTGATGCCGGGCAAGATCATGGCACAGATGGCGATCGAGCCCGCCAAAAAGACGAACCAGGGCGCCGGGCGAGGTACCTGAACGGGCGTGCCCTCCGGAACCTGGAGCGACCGATAGGGTGCGCTTTGTTGTTCGAGTTTCTTTTTGCTGACGGTGCCGCTCGCAGCCTCCTGGGACTCGTGGAGCTCGACGAGCTTCCGAGCGCGTTCGGGATTCTCCCGGGCGATGGTGTGTCGAAGTTCCTCGTTTTCGGGCGCCCAATAGATCTGAGCCGTCGTCACGGCGCTCGGCCCTCGCCGGGCGATGGTCTCGAGCGATTCGTCCTGAGAGGTGATTTCCGTCCAGCTGTAGGTCGCTTCGAACGTCCGTCCCGGCGCCGTCGCTACGTACCCGAAGGCCGCGGCCGATACGCCGACGACCACCGTGAGCGTCAGGATGCGCCCGGAATCCTGCACATCGATCATCTGAAACGGCACCCAGACGCTCGCAACGATGAGTCCGAAGAAAAAGGCACGCATCGCGACCGGGTAACTCGCCATCAGCTCCGGAATGATCGCCCCCCCGAGTCCGATGGCGGTCACGATCCCGAAGCCCAGCGTCATCAAAAAAGGGATGTCGATCGTCTCGAACTCGTCGCGAAACGTCCTCCAGTCGTCGTCGCTCCGCCCGTCGGTCATCCAGCGCCAGAGCGGGGGCACCCAGCGAAGATGCAGGCCCTCGATGGCATCGATGAGCTGCTTGTAGATGCCCAGAATCAGCGCCATCGTTCCCCCACTCACCCCGGGGATGACGTCGGCCGCCCCCATGCATACGCCTTTGAGAAACAGAAATAGTCGTTTCATGTGGTCCGAGGTGCGAACGAGGTCCAACTATCCGCACGACTCCTTACGTCAAAGTGCGTTGCATCGCAAGTCTGCCGGCGGGACGAGCCAGAACCGTGGCACATGGTGCGCCCTCTCTCGGAGGAAGTAGTCTTCGTTCGCGATCGCCTCCCCGTGCAACCCCGACTCTGACGCCCATCGAGTGGCGAGCTTCTCCGCCTCGACTCGCGGTATCTGGCTCGAGCGAGAGGGCCATCATCAGCCGTGGGGCCAGCTCGGAGGGGAAGGGGCGTTCCACTCCTTCCGACAGGAAGTCATGCGACGACGGGTCCGCGAGGCCGCTCACTCTACAGACGTACAGAGGCGCTCTATGCCATCGCTCGAGCTCACCATATGAAACGCCTTTTGGAATGCCGGCTCCCGGCCGGCGTATAAAACGTCTCATGTTGTCTCTCGGATCAACATGTGACGACCATCATCCTCGGGATGTCGAATGACGTCCATCCCATATCAGGAACATTGATCCCTGGTCCGAACACGAACGTGATGATGCCTTTAGTACGGTCGCTCGGCCTTCGGCCCGCCCCCCCCTCCGTCGGAGAGATCGCCCCCGATATCGGCGATCTCTCCCATCAGCTCGTCGTTCTTCATCGCGACGGATGGCTCGACGATGTCATTCGCCGGGCGACTCGATCGATATGTCGGGAGGTATGTGCTACGTCCCGTCGCCGAGACTCTCGGCGCATCGACGGCTCACTGGTTGTCGGGAGACGATCGCCTCACCCGATCGCCTCGCCGTCGACATCTCGCCGTGGAGCCGATAGAACGGGCGAATGGACTCCTGTAAGTACTCTCCGTTCGACGTTTGAGTGAGGCGGACATGGCTGTCGCGACAGCGGGAACACGGACGGCCGATGACAAAATGTCAAACAACTCGAGAGGCCTCGACCCCGAATTGACAAATTGTCACGAATTGACCCACAATCCCCTCGGTTTGGCTCGACGTT
>JAQCND010000571.1 GCA_028274765.1 Bradymonadaceae bacterium | reverse complement strand
GACGTCGATGACCCCGGCGTAGCTCCGTATCGACTCGGCGAGGTCGGTCGAGGCTTTCTGCAAGATGTCGATGTTTTCGTGGCGCAGTTCGATACTGACGGGGTCCCCCGAGCTGGGGCCGACACCGTAGGAAAAATCGATGGTGTCGGCACCGGGGACGTCGCCGAGCTCTTCTCGCCATCGCCGACTGAATGCAGCCGTCGATATCTCACGCTCCTCCGGTGACACCAGCGAGACGGCCACCGACGTGAGGTGACTCCCCGATTCGGCGCCTCCGGGGCCTGGCCCCTGGTTGAATCCGCCGCTCTGGCCGACGTCGGCGAGGATTCCTTCGCTCAGTGCGTCTCGACCGCCCGATTTTTCGAGGGCGTCCTGGGCCGATTGCACGAGTTGGTCAGTGACCTCTCGCGTCTCGCGGACGTCCGTGCCGAAAGGCATTTTGACGCTCGCCGTGACCCGATCTCCCTCGATGGTGGGGAGGAACGTAAAGGAAATGAATCCCCCGCCGACGAGTCCGATCGCGAACAGGAGGAGCGAAAAGCTGATCGCGAGAGTCAAGTATCGGTACCGCAACGTCGTGCGAACGAACGGCTGATAGACACGTCGGACGAAGCGTTCGACAAAATCGCTGAAGGCTTTCTGGGCGCGATTGATCGTGCCCAGCACCCCCGTCTCACGAGGAGGATTGCTGTGGGCGAGGTGGGCCGGCAGGATGAACAGCACCTCGACCAGCGACAACATCAGAATCGGGATGACGATCAGTGGAATGTTCGAGAAAAACTCGCCGGTCACTCCGGGGACGAAGAGCATGGGCGCAAAGGCCGTCACGGTCGTCAAGACGGCGAAGACCACCGGCATCGCCACCTCGTAGGTTCCCTCGATGGCGGAGGCGAGGTCCCCCCCCGACTCGGATCGAGCGTTGTAGACGGCCTCCCCGACGACGATTGCGTCGTCGACGACGATCCCGAGCGTCAGCAGAAACGCAAACAGCGAGATCATATTGAGGGACACGCCGAGCCAGGGCATGAACAGGATGGCGCCCGTAAAGGAGATCGCAATCCCGAGTGTCACCCAGAACGCGAGACGAATCTGGAGAAACAGTCCCAGAATGACGAGCACGAACATCAGCCCGATATAGGAGTTTTCCAGCAGCAGTCCGATGCGATCTTCGTAGGCCTCGGAGGAGTCGTTCCAGATGGCATAGGAGATCGTATCGGGACTATTCGCCCGCTGGTCATCGACGTAATTGTTGACGACCTCGGAGACCTCGAGGGGCGTCTGGCTGCCGACGCGAAAGACTTCGATCTGGACGGCCGGCTCACCGTTGTAGAGCGAGGCTCGATTCGTGTCTTTGAACGTATCTTTGATCTCCGCGACATCCTCGAGGGTCACTCGCGTGCCGTCGGGCTGGGCACGCACGGCGAGGTTGCGGAATTCGGACCCGGTTTTGCGGCGCTCGGTCGTCCGCACCAGAATCTCACCGCCCCGCGTCTCGACGCTTCCGCCCGGCAATTCAATCGAGGCTTCTCGGACGGTCTGGGCGACTTGAGGAAGGGTCAATCCGTATCGTCGGAGATTCTCTTGGGGGATCTCGATGCTAATCTCGGGGGGAGGCAGCCCCGTGACGTCGATGACGGAGATGTTGTCGTTGGCGAGTAGATCGCGTCGAGCCCGTTCGCCCAGTTGTTTGAGGGTCTGGCGCTCGACCTCTCCGTGGATGATGACTGACAGCACCTTCTGGCGGTTGTCAACCAGCGAGATCTCGGGATCTTCGGCATCTTCGGGAAAGGAGGTGACGCGATCGACGGCGCTCTTGATGTCGTTGAGCGACTGCTGGGGATTGGCACTCGAGAGAAGCTCCGCCTGGACGCTTCCAACTCCCTCGCTCGAGATGGAGGTGATCTCGTCGACGCCTTCGACTTCGCGGACGGCCTCTTCGGCGGCCAGCACGACGCCTTGTTCGACCTCCTCGGGGCTCGCGCCGGGATAGGGAATCTGAACGGTGACGATGTCGAGCTGAACCTCCGGGAACACTTCCTGTTTGACCCGGGAGACCATGAGCAGACCTCCGATGAGGAGGACCGCCATCAGGAGATTCGCGGCCACGGAGTTGTCCGCCATCCAGGCGATCGGGCCCCGCATCGTCGTCGTGTCGTCGGATGATTCGGGCGCATCACTCATGATCGTCGCCCTCCGATGGAGCAGAGTCGTTCGATTAGGTCGCCTCCGACTCGTCGGTCGTGTCGGCCCGCTCGAGTGTCATCTCCTCGACCGGGGTCGCCAGAGGGCTCGTGACGATACGCTCGCCATCCTCGAGCCCCGACCGCACCAGGACGTGCTGGGGGCGGCGCCAAGCGATCTCGGCGGATCGGATGTCGAGTGCGCCGTCGTCGAAGACATAGACGCGGTTGTCGTCACGAAGCGCGCGCCGCGGGATTTTGATCAGCTCGTCGGTCTGACTACCCTCGAGATGGACATCGACGTAGGCGTCGAGCAGCAGGGGCAATCCCCGCACGTCATCGGAGCGATCGCCTCGAGTTTCCAGTTGTAGCGGATCCTCGACGGTAACCAATAGACGAGCCATACGTCCCTCGGGGTCGAGATCGCCCAGCAGTCGTTCGATGCGTCCCTCGCGGGTGATCGTCTGGCCGTCCCCAAGATCGTATCGAATGTCGACAGTCGAGCCCGTTTCAGCGTTGACGCCCGGGATGGCGAGATAGGGGACCTTCGTGCTCGGAAGCGAGAGTCGCACGTGGAAGCGATCCGTGCCGACCAGCGTCGCGGTGCGACTCTGCGTGCCGACGACCTGCCCGACGTCGACGGACTCGCTGCGCACCAGAGCATCGAAGGGGGCGCGGACTCGGGTGCGCTCCAAATTGAGCCGGGCCCGTTCGAGCTGAGCCTTGGCCGATTCCACCCGGGCCCGGATGTTGTCGAGCTGGGGCTCGCGGAGGGCCAGCGAGGGATCGAGTCCCTCGGCCGACGAGGGCGCCTCCTTCTTGAAGACTCGCCACTCGCGTTTGGCGACGTCCTGCTGACCCTTTTCGAGTTCGAGCTGGGCTTGAGCCTGTTCGAGCGCACTTTCGCGCTGTTCGACGGTCAGGCGGTAGTCGTCGCGCTCGATCTGAAAGAGCAGTTCTCCCTTCTCGACGAGTCCGCCCGAGATGAGTTCGGGATGGACGCGTTCGATCTCGCCGCCGACCTCGGGCTGGACGGTGATCTCGCGAGCGGGCACGACCGTGCCACTGGCGCGTACATCTAAACGATGCGGCTTGCGCGCAACCTGCTCGGTTTCGACCGTGACGACGCGTTCGTCGGATTCGTCTCGCTCGGGTTCCTTGCGGGACGCGATCAGCTGGAAAGTCGCAAAGATGGCTCCGGCGAGGACGAGCAGAGGGAGGACATATTTGAGAATGGTGCGGGTGCGCTGGCTCATGATGAGGACTCCGGCGTCTCGAGCTCACGGGTCCAACGTCCCCCGAGAGCGCGGCAGAGCTGAACGCGATTCGAGAGTTGCTGGCGTCGGGCGTCGAGAATTTGTTGTTCGAGCGACTGGAGCGATTGCAGCGCATCGAGGACGCGCAGGTAGTTGGAGGCGCCCTGTCCGTAGCGCTGGCGATTGAGGGTCAGGACCTGCTGGGCGGACTCGAGCTGGGTGCGTAGGCTCTCGATGAATGCGGCCTGTTTCTTTTCGGCGACGAGAGCGTCCTCGACGTCGCGGAGCGCCTCGAGCAGGGTCTTGCCGTACTGATAGAGCTGAGCCTCGGCCCGGGCCTCGGCTTCGTCGATGGCGGCGAATCGCCGTCCTCCGTCGAAGACGGGCTGCGAGATGGAGGTCATGGCCGACCAGAACAAGTCCTGGAACATCTCTTGGATGTTGGCCGTCTGCGAGAAGAGGTCGAACGAGAGCTGGACCGTGGGCAGCTGATCTTTGACGGCGGCGGCCGTCCGCTGATCGAGGGCCTCGAGTCGTTGCATTGCCGCCCGCACGTCGGGACGTCGCTCGAGGAGGTCGGCGGGGGCGCCGGGAGCGGGCTGAGTGGGGAGTTCGGGGAGCTCGCGGCGTGGGCCCGAAACGTCCTCGGTGGGGGGCGAACCGACGAGGACGGCGAGCTGGTGTTCGGCCTGCTCCTGCTGGGCCTGAAGATTGGCGAGCTGGCCGCGAAGAGACTCGACGCGCTGGCGCTGTTGTTCGACGTCGGCCGAGGTCGAGCGTCCTCGACTGAATCGGAGCCGAGTCAGCTCCAAGAAGCGTTTCGACGTCTCGATCTGCTCCTTCAGCAAGTCTTCACGCGCTCGGAAATAGACGAGATTGAACCAGGTCGTCGCGATGCGCGAGGTGACCGAAATCGCCATGGATTCGGCGTCGGCTCGGGCGGCAGCAGCGTCGAGTTCGGCGGCGCGCTGCAGATTCGCCATGCGCCCCCAGAGGTCGAGCTCGTACTGGGCACCGAGCGAGGCGCGATACTGGCTCTTGTCGACCTGATCGCGGATGCGATCCGGGAGGGTGGGCTGTTCGGTTCGCGAGTAACTCCCCTCGGCCATCAGATTCGGCCAGCGTCGCGCTCCTGCCTGGCGAGCAGCGGCCCGAGCTCGCTTCAGGCGGGCCCAGCTCGTGTTGAGATCGAGGTTGTCCTCAAAGGCACGTTGGACGAGTGACTCGAGCTTCGGAGCCCCGAAGTCGCTGCACCACTGATCGAGCGATTGTTTCTCGACCTCCGCACTGTCGTAAGCATCCGGGAGATCGACGACCTCCGATCGCTTCTCGGCGTACTTCGTTCCCTGGCACTGGAGCATCCACAGGCTACAGGCGACGAGCACACCCACGGCTACATCATGTCGGTTGAGACGTCGCACGTCTCGCTCCTGTGTGGGATTACCTGGAGATGGACGCGGATGCGTCCGGCTGCTCGCCGACACGATGACATCGTCGGGAGCCGGTGACTCGTGAGAGAAGACACGATGGGTATTGGCGCGTCTTTTTTAAGCGTAGACTCATTTTTCCGTCAATCGTGTTGAGGTCGAGCTCGTGTGTTCCAGTGTTGCGAGGACTCGCCAGATCGTCTCGACAAGAAGGATCATGTCTCGTCGTCATCCTCGGCGGCGAGCGGATTCAGCAAGTTGCTAACTATGCCTCGCACGAAGGTCTCACGGGGCATTGGAAGGTAGTCGTCGAGGCCACAGACGTTGAAGAGAGCGAAGTGATGGACCGAACCGATGAACATGCGAGCAGTGATCTCGGGGTCGCATGCGCCGAGCCGGCCCCGTTTGCGCTCCTCGTGAAAGAACTTCGTCAGGGCTTTGACCCCTCGAATCGGAGGAGGATCGTCGGGCACGGAAAAGAGCGCGTCGGCCTGGAGCTGATTCGACATGATCATGTGCATCTTGGGGATGATCTCCTCGAAGAAATCGATCATCTCCAGGGCGAGCTCGTGCAGATCCTCCTCGAGCGGCCGCGTGCCATCGAACGAGTCCAGCATCTCCTGCCATTCGGGCGGCGTCGAGATGTCGAGCGCCGCCAAAAAGAGGGCCTCCTTGGAGTCGAACCGCTGATAGATCGTGCCCTCCGAGATGTCGGCGTGCTCGGCGATCTGAGCGGTCGTCGCCTGAACGCCGTGCTCCAGGAAGACCTCTCGAGCGGCCTCGAGAATCTCTTTGGTCTCGATGGATTTCGGTCGGGACATGGAGGAGACCCGCGCGACAGAAACAATGGGAAGCCGGATGCGTCCCGGCGGACGATGCTTATTTTAAGTCGTCACTCATTAATATCAACCCGAAGCTGCGAGGGCAATCGCATGAGGATGGAATCATCGCGGATATGAGCCGGCGAGCCGCCGGTGCCCCGGAGCCAGGTCTCCCAAATAGACCCGATATGAATTCGGAGTGCCAGCAGCTTGCCGGCACGTCGCCGAGCGACTCCTCTGGGGGAGGAGCAAGGCGACCACGAGGGAAGTCACATGCCGCTGCCCCATACGACGTTGCCAAAAGCCAGTCCGTTTCCTATGGGTCGGGGTAGCTGCGTCTCGGGGTGCCCGCGTGCCGGGCTCGATGAGAGATCGAGCGTCGGAGGCTGGGCTGAGATCAAACCCGCGGAACCTGATCCGGTTCGTACCGGCGTAGGAAACGCGCATGACAGGGGTTGTACCGGCGGTTTCACCGCCCCATTCGGCCCTGGAGTTCGTGTCAGTCGCCTCGAATGAGGTTGTGGCGTCATCGTCTCTCTCCGGTATCTCGGAGACGTCATTGATGTGACGCCCGGGCCATCGAGCCCCTCGCTTCGAGCCGAGGTGACGAAACCAACTCCCGTATCTCCGTCCCGTTTTCGGCTCGAGTTCTCCGAGCTCGCCGCGACCTCGAGATGTCACGTCGGCGCCATTCGTGATTCGCCTCTCACTCGAGGTCCATGATGTCAAAATCTAGCTTCACTGACGCCCTTCTCGACGATCACGCCTCTCTCTGGAGTCGGATGCTCGAGCATCCCTTCTTACGCGAGACGCGTGACGGCGACATCGACACATCCACCTTTCAGACCTGGCTTCGGCAGGATTACATCTTTGTCGAGGCGGCGATTCCTTTCGTCGGTCAACTCATCGCACGGGCGCCCGACCCAGAACTGCGCTCGGCTCTCGCCAACATTCCGCCCAGTCTCGAGGAGGAACTCGATCTCTTCGAGGAGCGGGCCGAGGCGCTCGGCGTGTCGATCGACGACGTCGAGCCCGGACTCACCAATCACGCCTACGTTCAGTTTTTGCAGTCCTCGGCCTACCGAGAGTCCTTCGCGGCTGCTTTCACCGTCTACTGGGCGGCCGAAAAAGCCTATCACGAATCCTGGAAAGTCGTCCGCCCCGGCCTCGGAGACGACCATCCCTGGGAACCCTTTGTCGACAACTGGGCGGGCGAGGAGTTCGGCCAGCTCGTCGGCTTTTTGGAGTCACAGGTCGAGGCACTCGCCGAACGCGCCGGTCCCCACGAGCTCGATCAAATGCGTCGCATGTTCGAGATGACGGTCAAGTACGAAATTGCCTTCTGGGAGATGGCCTACAACGGACCTTCGTGGCCCGGACTCGACGAGTGAGGCTCGAGCCCGAGGCATTGGTCCCGACTTGAGGGTCGTCCGTGCGCTTGTTTCTGTGTCTCCAACTGTATCGCATATCCATGGATTTCTGTGACCACCTTTTCGACGAAGTCGAACCCATCTGGCAGGCTCAACTCGATCATCCCTTCGTCGTTGGCATCGCCGAAGGCACACTCGATTTCGAGGTATTCGAGCGCTGGGTCGTGCAGGATTACCGCTATCTTCAGGAGTTCAGTCGCGTCTTCGCCTGGGGAGCGGCCAAAGCCACCGAGCTGGAGGACATGCAGTTTTTCGCGGGCGGGCTCGATTTGACGCTCAACACCGAGATGGAGCTGCATCGTCAATACGCGAGTCGATTTGGCTTCGAGCCCGAGGACCTCGAGGGGGCCGATATGTGGCCGACGACTCGAGCGTACACGGACTTTCTCGTCCGGACGGCTGCTGACGGCTCCCTTCCCGAGCTGTTGGCCGCCCTCTTGCCCTGTGCCTGGGGCTACGCCTGGATCGGCGAGCAACTGGAGGCCGACTACGAGACGCCCGAGGACGATCGTTACGCCGACTGGATCGCGACCTACACCGACGAGGAGTTCCGGGGCGCGGCCGAGCACCTCAAGGCCATGACCGAGCGCCACGCCGATCGCGTCTCCGAGGAGGATCGAGAGCGCATGACCGAGTTGTTCGTCACCTCGAGTCGCTACGAGTGGCAGTTCTGGGAGATGTGCTGGAACGGAGAGTCGTGGCAGCCCTGAACGGCTCGCTCCGTCGCGTCCGGGGACGATGGGGGCTGAGGGGGGCTCGATTGATACACGATCACTCGGGGGCATCGTCGCCGGGGACGGTCAGCGGAAACTCGATGGGACGGCTCCGGAGTCGCTCGGCGACGGCGTCGATGTCGTTCGACAGGGGGCGATCGCCGTCGAGGTAGGCCGACTCCTCGCGCACGTCGGCGACGAGGGCCTTCGAGGACGACGAGAGGCTCTCGAAAGCCTCGTCGTCGAGGCAGTCGGTTGCCTGTGCGAAGGCAATCCCGGCGATGGCGGCGACCTCCCAGAAGCGGTCGAGGTGTTCGCCGACGCGACGGGCGGCGATCGTGCCCATCGTGACGACGTCCTGGTTGTCGGCGTTCGTCGGGATGGATTGGATCGAGGCTGGCGTCGATCGGGTCCGCATCTCGGCGACGAGGCTCGTGGCCGTCACCTGAGCGCCCATCAGTCCGCTGTGCAGACCCGTCTGGCGTCCCTGCAGGAAGGGAGGCAAGTCGCCGTTGCGTTTGGTATCGGTGATACGAGAGACGCATCGCTCCAGGTGAATCGCCGTCTTGACGACGGCGTGAGCGATGTGATCGGCGGCAAACGCGACGTGCTGCCCGTAGAAGTTGCCCCCGTGAAGCATGCCTTCACCGGGAGCGCCGACGACGGGGTTGTCCGAGACGGCGTTGAGTTCGGTCTCGACGACGTCGTTGTGCTGCCAGATACAGTCCAGTACCGCTCCGTAAAGCTGGGGGAGACATCGGGCGGAATACGGGTCCTGGGGGAGCTCTTGGTCGGGGGCGACGCCCGATGAGTCCGATGGCGGGTCGAGCTGGCGGCTGTCGGCTTCCTCCTCGACGAGTCGGTTGCTGGAGCCTCGCCACTCTCGGAGGACGTGATGGACGAATTGCTGGCCGGGATGCGGACGGACTCGCCCCAGTCCCGGATGCCACGCTTCGGCTCGAGCCTCCAGACACTCGGCACAGAGAAAGCCCAGGCGCAGCCCCGTCTCGGCGGCTCGCATGGCGTCGGCGCCGTTGAGCATCGACCATCCCGTCATCGCCGAGGTGCCGTTGACCAAGGCGAGCCCCTCTTTGGCCCCGA
Organism: Bradymonadaceae bacterium; assembly: GCA_028274765.1. Lineage (GTDB taxonomy): Bacteria > Myxococcota_A > Bradymonadia > Bradymonadales > Bradymonadaceae > CAJXPB01. The sequence goes on along the minus strand of JAQCND010000571.1, from coordinate 7,785 downwards.
GGTCCAGGGGGACGAGTCCGGCCTCGTCGAGCACCTCGTGCGCCGGGCGCCGATCGTCGCCGTCCCACATCTCGCCCTCCCCCATCAGCGCCAGCGTGACGTGGGCCAGGGGAGTCAAATCACCGCTGGCGCCGACGGTACCCAGCGACGGCACCACCGGCAGGAGATCGCGATTGAGACAGGCGATCAGCAACTCGAGCGAACTCGTGCGGATGCCGGAGTGTCCCTGGGCGAGGCTGTTGGCCCTCGCCAGCATGATGGCGCGGGTCTGAGCGCGACCCATCGGCTCGCCGACCCCGGTCGCCAGGTGGTAGACGAGATTTTGCTGGAGTTCACGCCGCTCCGAGGGCGCAATGTACGACTCGGCCAGCGGCCCGAATCCCGTCGTGACCCCGTAGATGCGCCGACGTTCGTCGATCCAGGCGTCGAGGCGGTTGCGAGCGCGCTCGAGCTGCGAGCGAGCCCGAGACGAGAGGTCGAGTTGGGCACCTTCGGCGGCGACGGCGCGGGCTCGTGACAGGGAGAGACGCGTGTCGGGGTCGAGTTCGACGGAAGAGGAGGTATCGCTGGAGGAGGTGTCGGTCATGCGGAGCACGTGCGGAGCGAGATGTCGTCGTTTTCGAGTCGCGACCGGAGCCGATCGCGTGCGAGTTTACCGGTCGGATTCTCGGGCAAGGATTCGACGAGTGCAAGCCGCCGAGGTGCTTTGTATCGGGCGAGTCGATCGCAGACGGCGGCGCGCATCTCGTCGAGCGTCGGCCCCTCGGCCTCGTCGGCGGGCACGACGGCAGCCGTGACGATCTCGCTCCACGTCGGATGCGGGGTCCCGACGACTCCGACGGCACGAATCGAATCGAGGCGGCGGAGACAGTCCTCGACGTCCCGGGGATGGATGTTTTTGCCGCCGGAGATGATCATGTCGTCGAGCCGCCCGATCACATCGAAGGTCCCATCGCCCCTCGGTGCACCGAGGTCGCCGGTCTGCAACCATCCGTCCTCACGAAACGATTGGCGTGTTGCTTCCTCCTGACGCCAGTACCGATCGACGAGGTTGGCGCCTCGTACCCAGACTTCACCGCGTTCGTCTTCATCGCACGGCTCTCCCTGGTCGTCGATGATTTGGACGTCGACGTGCATCCCCGGCCAGCCGACCGATCGATCGTGGCGAGTCGGGTCGTCGGCGTCGAGTAGCGAGACCATCGGCCCCGCCTCGGTCATGCCGTAGCCCTCGACGAGGTGCAATCCGTTCGATCGAGCTCGCGCCACCAGCTCGGACGAGACCGGAGCCCCCCCGACGACCCCGAACCGAAACGCTTCGGAGTCGACTGGCGTCCCGAGAGCCTCCAGACACCTTCGCCACATGGCGGGCACCATGAACGTACACGTGACATCACCGGCGGCGAGGTCCCGGCCCACTCGTTCGGGGTCGAAGTTCTCGACCAGTCGAGTGGTCCCCCCTCGATAGAGGAGGGGACCGGTCAAGACGTTCGCACCGGCGGCGTGAGCGAGGGGCGCAACGCAATAGTTGAGTTCCTGTGACGTGAGGTTCAACTCGTCGATGAACTGGCGATGGTTCCAGAGGAGCGTCGTCCAGGTGTGGGGGACGATCTTGGGGGCACCCGTCGTGCCGGTGGTGTGCAACAGAAGGGCGGGGGCATCAGGCGAAATCGGCGCAAACGCCGATGACTCGAGGAGGGCATCCGCGGCGAGTCCCTCGAGATCGGGTGCATAGTCAGAGGGGAGCTCGAGGTACATCGAGGGGTCGGAGACGTCGATGGCATCCAACGAGGGCGTTGCCGCTGAGCTCTCGACGAAACAGGTGGGCTCCAGATGCTCGAGGAGTGACTCGAGTTCGGAGGGGCCCAGTCTCATCTGGAGGGGCGCAAACGCGGCTCCGATGGCCGAACAAGCCCCGAATAGATAGAGCCACTCCGGACGATTGGCGAGGCGCGCCGCCACGATGTCACCGGCGCCGATTCCTCGCGCTCGGAGCCCGCTCGCGAGCCGCCGGACGCGTCGGTCGACATGTGACCAATCGAGCCTCCGGTCCCGCCACAGGAAGACCAAATCGTCGGGGATACGAGAGGCGTGATGGTGGATCCAGTCCGCCAGCGTGTGGCGTGTCATGGTCGATCTATCTCCGGGGGGTTACCCGTTTTGAGACGAGGCGCCAGAGCCTGCGTCGGGAGCGGCGTTGGAAGCCCCCTCGGTCGACTCCGACGAATCATCGGTTTTGTCGGAGGAGGCTGACGTGGCGACCAGGTCCGAGGACGAGGGAGCGATGCGCATCTCGGACTGGATGGACGCTGCGGGGTAGCGCTTCACGTAGGGTTCGTAGTCGGGCGGATCGAGAATGACCGACAGCTTGGAGGTGGGCCATTCGATCCGGAAGGAGCGGTCCTCCTGTTTCGGGAGTGAACCGTACGTGTCGCCATTGACCTTCAACTCGGCATTTGAAACGGGCGATCGGACGGTCAGCTGCACAGTCTTGCGATTTAAACGTGGAAATAATTCTTGGCCGGAGGGATAATCGGAGGCTTCGATGCCATCGTACTGTTTGACCTCGTATCCCTGCTTAGCGATTTTGAGGCTGAAGGGACGGTCGGTGGGGATCTGGATCTCCGAGGGAGTGACCCCGACGCTCCGTCCATCGAGTTCAATCTCGGCGCCCGAGGGCTCACTTTTGACCGACAGTTCTCGAGTCGCTTCGCTCTCGGAACCGGCGGCCGCCCCCCCGGATTCGGAGGGTGAATCCGTCTGATCGTCCGACGGCTTCTGGGACGTCTCGTCTTGGGTGACGGCAGGCTCGTCGGGAGTTTCGTCTCCAGCCGTCAGGGTATACAGCCCCACCGCGCCGGCAATGAGGAGGGCGAGCGCCGCCATGCCGACGGCGAGCTTGTTCATCGAGCCAGATGTCGATCCGTCGGCCCCGGTCCTTGAAGATGGTGCTTCGGGTCGGGAAGACGAGGACTCGCGAGCGGGTCCCGGCTCGCTGGACGCATCGTCCGAGTCATACGCCGTTTCGGATTCGGCGGACGGGTCGTTCGAATCGGCTTCGCGTTCCGCCGAATCGGCAGCCGAGTCGGATTCGGGGGGAGGGGGATCGGAGGCAGTCTCGTCGTGATGTTTTGATGTCGAACGATTGTCCGATGGCTCTTTGTTGTTCGAGGACGACGTCTCCATTTGCGGCTCGGAGCTCGGCCCCTCGGCTTGCTGTAGTTTGCGTCGAGGGCTCGCCGTATCAGTGGACGGCTCGCGTTCGTCGGGGGATGATGGCTGAGCCGATGGTTGCCCCGCACGGCCTCCATCGGAAGCCTGGGGGTCGACGCGTTCTTTCGAGGATTGGGGGTCGCGTGACGAGCCACTCTCGGCCCGGACGTTCGGTCGGTTGGACGGAGAGGGGTTGGGATGCTGACCCGAGCGCTCCGACCCAGGGACCTCCTGGTCGGGGTCGACGGGCTTCTGGTCGGCACTGGCCGGGGCGCGGTCCGAGGACTCCCCGGACGATGGAGCTTGTTCTGACGAGTTGCGTTGCTGGCTCTCTCGATATGTTTGAGTATCGGCATCCACGGGAATGCGCGAGTCTCCTTCGGGGGTCTCGGCATCGACGGGACCGAACTCCCCACTGTCTCGAGGCGACGTGACTTCGACTTCCTCGAGGGCTTCGAAGGGATCGCTGGATTGAAATTCTCCCTCTTCTCCCGTCGTGGAGGCGAGGGCGGCGCTGTCGCTCTCTGTGTCGTCGTCGTTCAGTGCCGAGGCGGGCTGTCCCGCGGCCGTGCCGGAGGATTGATACGATTGATACGCACCGCTGGATGACCCGCTCTGGTTGATGATGCTGTCGCCTTCGCGGGCCTCCTCGACGAACGATCCTAGAAAGGCTGCCAGGTAGTCGTCAGCGGACTGTGGCCGGTCGACAGGCTCTTTGGCCATGCCCGTTCGCAGAAATGCATCCAGGGTATCCGGGAACTCGGGAGCGAGCCGGGGGATCGGTTCGGTCTGATGTTTCATCATGATCTCGACCGGCGAGTTGCCCCGGTACGGGACACGCCCCATCAGCGCCTCGAACAGGGAGCACGTCAGTGCATAGAAGTCGCAGGTGTGATCGACTTCTTTGCCAACATCAGCCCCCTTGGCCTGCTCGGGGGCAATATATCCGGGAGTTCCGAAGACCGCCCCCATTTCGGTGAGCCCCTGGGTACGATTGGTGAGTTTGGCGATCCCGAAGTCGAGTACTTTGACGCGCTCGTTGTCGCTGCCGACGTCTTGGATCAGGACGTTGGCCGGCTTGAGATCGCGGTGGATGATGCTCTTGCGGTGAGCTTCTCCGAGACTCTGAGCAATCTGGACGATGATCGGGGCGGTTCGAGCCAGCGAGAGAGGCCCCTCTCGATCGATGAGGCCCTCGAGGGTCTCACCCTCGATGTACTCCATGACGATGTAGTGGAGATTTTCCCCCGCGTATCCGAAGTCGAAGATCGTGACCGTGTTCGGGTGAGAGAGCTGGCTGGCGGTTTGAGCTTCGCGAAGGAACCGAGAACGAACCTCCTCGTTGGAGACAAACCGAGGATGGAGGACCTTGACGGCCACGGGGCGTCGGATCGGCTCCTGCTGGGCGATGTAGACGGCGCCCATGGAGCCCTCGCCGAGTTTCGATTGAACGACGTATTTGCCGTCGAGAACAGTGCCGTCCTCGAGGATATGTTCGTCTTGTTCTGGCACGGGGGGAGCCTCCAGTGTCGGTCGATGGCGAATGCCTTTTGGTCACGCTCGGGCCTTCGCCGTTTTCGTCTTCATCGAAAGATACGGGCTCTCTCTCGTTGGTACTGCCAAGTGGCCCTTGAGACGTCAAATTGGCTCAGGGAGCCGGCAAGTCGAGATCCTCCAGACGGTGCAGGGGCCAGTAGTCATCCAGCCCCGAGATCGACATGCGTGGCAGTTCGGTGGTATCGAGTACCCCGGAGCAGCGGTCGGCAACCTCGCCGGTCATAACGACATCTGCCGAGGAGGCCAATCCCGCGATCTTGCGTGCGACGGTCACTGGATGACCGACGCGCGCCTTCTGGGCGAATTCCTCGCGGCCGAGGAGTCCGCTCAAGAGGGGACCGTTCGAGAGACCGATCCGAAAGGGCAACTCGAGCTCGTGATCCGATTCGCTTTCGACGATGTCTCGGGCAGCCCGGAGTGCATCGTAGAAGGGACGATGCTGCTGCTCCTCCTCGATGAGGAAGTACCCCCGGACCGAGTCTCCACTGATCTTGTCCAGGTTGCCGCCGTAGCGGTGGATGCTCTGAACCGCCTGGCGGATACGACCGTCGAGATAACCGAAGAGGTCTTCGGGCCCGACCTGTTCGGCGACGCTCTGGAAGCTCGAGAGATCGGCGTACAGGCAGACGGCCTCTCGTTTGATGGGCCCGTCCGTTCGCGGGTCCATCAGCCCGTCGTCGCCGTCGAGTCCTTCGCTCGACGACTCCTCGCCGTCGAGCATGGCTCGCAGGCCCGAGAGCATCTCTTCATTGGTCTTTTCGAGCTCGCGCCGACTCGTGATTTCTTTGATGAGCATGAAGTTGGCGTGGGTGTCGCCCGCTTCAGCGCTGAAGGCACGGATGTGGACGTCGCGCGCAACCCGATTGTAAGGATAGGGAAACGAGAATTCGAGCTCGAGGTCCAGATTTCCCTGTTCGATTCCGCGCTTGAACTTCTCGCGGAGTTCGATGTCGTCCGTACAGGGGGCAACGTCCGAGAAGAAGGATTTTCCAATGGTTTCTTCCCGCGACAGCCCGGATAGTTGCTCTTCGTAGCGATTGAAGCGCTGGATGATGCCCTCGTCGTCGACGACAATGACACCGATGGGCAGTTGATCGAGGAAAGATTCGAGTACGGCAGGATCGAGATCCGGCTTGTCCATCGTTGGTATGGCTCCGATGTGAGTCATGTGCGCCGGGACGAGGCGTTCGAGGTCGACGTGGCAACCATCTATTACAATCAGTCATTCCGATGACCGGCGCGCCCTCAATGTTGGGATGTCGCTCTTCATATATCGTTGTGATGAATCGGTATGTATGGCCGTTGCGCCTACCGGGAGTGTATACCATGCTTTACCAACATCCCAAGTTCTTCTTCGCCTCGTCCGGTGTTCATTCGATGCACACGGGCACCAACGGAAGATATGCAGAGCCGACATTGCCCGAACCCACTTCCGCTTGAAGGGGGCCTGGACGCCGCTCGGACAAGATTATGACAAACAGCGACGTCGCATTATTTCAAGCCATTTTGATTTTGACCTCGTCTCAACCTTCATGAACACGTCCGATCTCCCCATCCACGAAGTACTCCCCGAGCTGACCGGGACCCTCGAGCGCGACCGCGGTGCCGTCCTGGTCGCTCCGACTGGAGCGGGCAAAACCACTCAAGTTCCCCAGGCGATCCTCGATGCCGGACTCGTCGACGACGATCGACGCATGCTCGTGCTCGAACCCCGGCGCGTGGCGGCGAGAGCCACGGCCAAACGGATCGCCGACGAGCGCGACGTCGAGATCGGGGGCGAGGTCGGCTATCAGGTGCGATTCGACCGCACGATTGGACCGGAGACGCGGATCGCCGTGATCACCGAAGGCATCCTGACGCGCCGTCTGCAGGACGATCCCTTTCTGGAGGGCGTCGGGGCGGTCGTGATGGACGAGTTTCACGAACGGAGCATCGATTCGGATCTCTCGATCGCCTTTCTCAAGGAAGTGCAGGAGGTTCGAGACGACCTCATCGTCTGCGTCATGTCGGCGACCATCACGGCCGGACCGATCGCCGACTACCTCGACGTCCCGACCGTCGAATCCGAGGGACGTACCTACCCGGTCGACATTACCTACCGCGATACGCCCTCCGACGACGACATCTCCAAGCAGGTAGCACGTGCCGTCCGCCATGCCCTCGAATCCGAGAACGATGACGGCGGGGACGTCCTCGCCTTTTTGCCGGGCGCCGGCAGCATCCACCGGACGATCGAGGTGCTCGAATCGATGGACGTCACCGAGGGGCTCGAGCTCGTCCCGCTCTACGGCGCGCTTCCGCCCGACGAACAGGACGAGGCGATCGAGCCCGGCGAGCGCCGCAAGATCATCGTCTCGACCAACATCGCCGAGACATCGCTGACGATCGAGGGCGTGACGACCGTCATCGATTCGGGGCGGGTCAAGCAGATGGAGATGTCGCCGGCCAGCGGACTCGATCGACTGGTGACGACCGACGTCAGCCTCGCCTCGGCCGATCAGCGATCCGGTCGAGCGGGACGTACGCGACCGGGGCGTGCCTACCGTCTCTGGACCCATGCCCACGACTACCACATGCCCGAGGAGCAGAAGGCGGAGATCCTGCGCGTCGACATTACCGGGCCGGTGATGGAGGTCCTCGCCTGGAGCGGAAGCGATCCCAAACAATTCGATTGGTTCGAGGCCCCACCGGACCACGCCATCGATCGCGCCGTCGAGCTGCTTCGCCGTCTCGGCGCCGTCGGCTCGGACGACTTCCGGTTGACCGATCTCGGTCGCCGCATGCTCGACATTCCGGCCCATCCGCGGCTCGCTCGCATGCTGATCGAGGGGGCCGACCGCGGATGTCTGCGACGAGTCGCCGGCATGGCGGCTGCCCTCTCGGAGCGAGAGTTCGTCCTCGAGATGGACCGCGACGCCCCGGCGGGCACCTGTGATCTCCAGCGCCGAGTCGAGGTGCTGGACGAGGTCGCGAGGGGACGCCAACGCAACGCCCACTCGATGGGGATGGAGGTTCACG
>JAQCND010000570.1 GCA_028274765.1 Bradymonadaceae bacterium | reverse complement strand
ACTCCGGGAGCTGAATATCCGCATCGGGGGGCACGATGTAGAGATCGTGGGCCTTCGAGAGCCAGAAAAACGTCGTCAACAGTACGGGAGGCCGTGTCTCGCGCGTCGTCGCGAGCCAGACGGCGTGTCCCCGGTGGACGATCTTCGAGGACGTGTTGGGCACCTCCGGGGTCTGGATGGCCACCACTTCGAAGACGCGCTCGCGGACGAATCCGGCGGTCTCCTCGAGCTGAGCGTTCGAGGGCGGGCTGGGGAGGTTTTCGGTCCCCTTTTTGAGTACCGACGGAATGTCGTTGGAGACGGGCGGCGGAAGATCGCCGGGACGGATGCGCTTGTCTGCGACATCGTCGAACCGAGGGATGCCTGGCGCCGGGGTCGAGCCCGAGCTCTCCTCGTCGTCGTCCTCCGCACTCGTACCGTCGGCACGCGAAGCTTCGTTGGATTCGGGCGTCTCGTCGGAAGGAGCCGCCCGTTCGGTCTCGTCGGCGCGCTCGATTTCGATGCGCTGGGCGTGCGCGACGGCCGGGAGCCCCCCCATCATTCCCATCCACAACAGGCAACACGGCGCAAATCGGCGCATGGCATCTACGGGGCGTCGGAAGTCGATGGATTGGTATTCAGTCCCGGGTTGGCCTCCAGACTGTAGCCGATGCCCTTCCAGGTCTCGGGGCGGCTCCAGTAGCCCATCATACAGATCGATTTGAGCCCCTGAAAGACGGCTCGCCGAGGAGGAAGATCGGAACGAGCCCAGGATTTCAGGTACATGTCGGCCGCTCGCGGAGAGAGTTCGCTGAAGCGACAGCGCTGTTGGTCGGGCGCCGTGACGAGCGAACCGGCTTCGATGATGGCGATGAGTTGATGGAGCTGTCGACGTCGGCCGAATGGAAGCGTCTGAAGAAACCCGAGCGTCTCCTCGAGCGCACCACACGCCTCGGGGGCTGGGAGGCCGGCGGCCGAATAGTCACAGAGCCTCGCCACGAGGTGATGGAGTGTTCTCCGCTCCCATTCGCTCCAGTCGTCAGGCGCCTCGGGGGCGGATTCGCCGAGAAGGCGGCGCGACCATCGAGCGCTCTCTTCCAGCCCGCGAGAGCGAAGCCGTTCGAACCAGTCGTCGCCCCGGGCGCGGAGTCGTCGCCACACGTTGTCGAGTGCATCGAACATGTCAGGGGTCACCGCTGAGCCTGTCGAGTAACACGCGAGCCATCGCCCCATCGCAGGACGTCGAGACGCACGCGAATGACGCCCTCGTCGGCGAGCCCCATGTCGTGAGCCGCTGCCCACGAGAGGTCGATGATGCGATCGTCGACGTAGGGCCCTCGATCGTTGATGCGTACGACCACCGACTTGCGCGTCTTTGGATGTGTGACGCGCACGATTGTATGAAACGGGAGCGTCTTGTGAGCGGCTGTAAAGGCGTACATGTCGTAGCGCTCTCCGCTGGCGGTCGTCTGGCCGTGGAACTTCTCTCCGTACCACGAGGCCCGTCCCACCAGAGTGTGATCGCCTCCATCGGGGCCCTCGGCGCGCCTCGGCGTCTCGAGATCGTCGCTCGGGTCATCGATGGCCCTCGAGGATCGACCGCTCGCACAGGCGGCGGCCCCCATCGCCACCGCGATCAGAACCCCCATCGCGAGACGTCTCTGAAGTGGCCCCATGGTTCACCCTCCTCATCGGTCTCTCCAGTTGCAGTTGGGCTGGAGCACGACGAGGTAGTGGCGTTTAGAGCGATCGGCGTAGGTCGCCACGAGCTCCTCGACGCCATCACCGTCGACGTTGCCCCGCGTCAATTGAGTCGCCCGCGCCGATTGACGCCAGGCCAGATCCGTCCGGCACGGCTGCCCCGAACACCCCGCGTACGCGCCTCCATCCTCGTAGCTGTGACGCCAGAAGGCCGGACCGACAAAGATGTCGGCATAGCCGTCGAACGAGAGATCCTCCATCATGAGGGTGGTGACGCGATCGCCCTGCCCGAGCTGACCCTGGAAGTAGGAGCTTCCCGCAAAGGAGGCATCGCCCTGATTTCGGAAGACACTGAATTCCGGAACGCCCCCTGTCGAGGAGGGGGCGACCGCCGAGAAGTCGTGGGGCGCTGCCTCTTCAGAGTCGGGCTGTTCGATGTGACCGGCACTCACGCGATCGTACGTCACGCCGGCGTTTTCGGACTGGATCTCGATGGGACCGATTTTCGAGACCTCCGACGTGAGCTGCGTGTAGACGAGCGCCTGATTCGAGTCGAAGAGGACGACGACGTCGTCGTTGCCGTCGCCGTCGAAGTCGCCGATGTCGGCATCGACGGCCTGTCCACTGACATCGTCGCCGGGGACCGGAAGCGACAGGGGGCGAAAGATGGTGCCGGTCTCGCCTCCTCCCTCGAACCCGTTGCCGCGGTTGACAAAGAGGCTGGGCATGCCGGTGTCGGCCTGTGTCATGATGTCGGGACTGCCGTCGCCGTTGACGTCGCCGATCGAGATGTCGGCGGGGTTGCCAATGTCGGCGAGAAACCCCTTGTCCTCGGAGATGCCACGGCCATCCCCATTGGAGACGTTGCGATAGATGCGATTGCCCACCACGAGGTCGGGATACGAGTCGTCATCGACGTCGAGGAAGGCGATGGCCTGGGGACCTCCGCTCTGAGAGACGGAGACGTACCCTCGCAGGAAGGGGGACTCGCCCTCGGATTGAGAGCGAAAGATCGAGACTCGGTTGTTGCTCTGAAAGCCCAGCACCCCGAGATCGCCCCGGCCGTCCTGATCGAAGTCGGCGACTTCGACGTCCCGGATCGTCTCGTCTCGGCCCGGACGCTCGACTTTGTAGTAGGGGGGCTCTTCGGTGCCTCCGTAGTTGACCTGTCGATCGCCCGGTCCTCCGGGAATACAGCTATCGCAGGCATCGCCGTTGCCGTCGTCGTCGAGGTCGGCTTGGTCGGGATTGGCAAATTGCTCCGGGTTGGTGGAGTTGGCCGGAGGGGCACAGTTGTCGCACTTGAGCCCGACACCATCGCCGTCGACGTCTTTCTGATCGGGATTCTCCGTCTCCTTGCAGTTGTCGCAGACGTCGCCGACGCCATCGCCGTCACTGTCGGTCTGCTCGCTGTTTTCGATCTCGGGGCAGTTGTCACAGGCATCTCCGACGCCGTCGCCATCTCCGTCCGATTGATCGGCATTGGCCGCGTCCGGACAGTTGTCACAGGCGTCCCCGAGGCCGTCTCCGTCGCTGTCGGTCTGGTTACCGTTTGCGGTCTCGGGACAGTTGTCGCAGACGTCCCCGACGCCATCGTCGTCGCCGTCGGCCTGTTCGGGGTTGTCGGTCTCGGGACAGTTGTCGATCACGTCGCCGATCCCATCCTCGTCACCGTCCGTCTGGTCGGGATTCTCCGTCTCGGGCGCGTTGTCG
>JAQCND010000566.1 GCA_028274765.1 Bradymonadaceae bacterium | reverse complement strand
CCTCCGGTCGCGTCGAGAGCCGGTCGTACCACTCTCGGAAGTCGTCGACGATGGCGTCCGACGAAGGCGTGCCCGCCGAACGACCGTAACCGCGGTACTCGGGGAGCAGCACGCTGATCCCGCGCTTCCGATACCAGGAGAGCATCGAGGGCCAGTCATCGATTAGTTCGGCATTGCCGTGGGCGAAGATGACGGCCGGCCCCGGGAGTTCCTCGGTACGCCCCTCTCCGGGGATGTACCACGCCTCGATCTCTCCCTCGTCGGTGTCGAGCCAGAGACGTTTCCCCTCTTCGGGGAGCGTGCGAGCCGATTCGGGCGGGGGACGCCGTTGACCGGCGAATATCATGTTGCGCTGAAAGGTATAGATCATCGCGATACATCCAACGACGACGAGAATCAGTGACACGAATAGCGACACGGTTTTAGACGAAGGCATGGGGGCATGCGACGGGGGCGATGGCTTTTCTTGGAGTTGAATCCGATACGAACACCGTTGATGAGCCGGGTCTCGGTCGCCGATGTCTCGTGAAGTGTGTGTCGTCGTCTTCAGTGGTCTACGACTGGCGATCTCGCGACCAGATGTCTACTTCAGACTCGTGAATGTTCATTCTCGATCGGGAGTCTCGAATCGAACGTATCGCAATTCGACTCACCAGTCGGCCCTTGTCAGGATATCTCGACTTCGGTACAAACAGGCGAGTCGGCTCGAACGGCACGTCGCCCGAATCCTCCTCGTTACTGATGAAATCATCACCGCGCTGACTTCTGATTTCAAGGATGTGAATGCGTTCGCCGAGCTCCGTCCCGCGGTGCATGAGCGTCGGGGAACAGTTGATGGCCCATTGTTTTATCTGGAGAATCGCCGTTTCCGACTCGTCGTCCAGATTTGAGGTTTCGAGTGCTCTCGAACGACCTCTCGATTGATGTCGGAACCCCGGACTTGATGGCACTGAGTACAATTTCAACCCACGACCCCAGAGTACACATCATATGCATTACGCATATCTCCACGGATTTGCGTCGAACCCCCAGTCCGAAAAGGGATTAGCCCTCGCTGAAGACTTCGAATCATACGGCATCGAGCTGCGACGTCCCAATCTCAATCATCCTTCGTTTGCCGAACTTACGTACTCCGGGATGCTCGAAGCCGTCGACGAGCTCGACGAGGATACGCCGGGCGACGAGCCCTGGAGCATCATCGGCTCGAGCATGGGCGGTTATACGGCCTCGCGGTGGGCTCAGCTCCATCCCGACCGGGTCGATCGCATGGTCCTGCTCTGTCCCGGCTTCAACATGGGCGAGCGCTGGGTGGAGTTGCTCGGCGAGGAAGGACTCGAGAACTGGAAAGAAGAGGGCTCGTTTCTGTTTTTTGGGCCCGACGACCAGCTCGAGGCCATCCACTGGGATCTCTACGCCGATGCCGTCGAAAAACATCCTCCTTTTCCGGAGCCCCCTTGTGAGACGCTGATTCTCCACGGCACCGATGACGACATCGTGCCGATCGAGGGCTCGCGGCGCTATGCCGATGCGCACGACCAGGTCGAGCTCATCGAGCTCGATGACGAACACACTCTCGAAAACTCGGTCGATCGCATCGCCGAAGAGGCGACTCGATGGTTTGAACTCGAATAGGTCCGAGGCTCCCCGGCTGCTATGGGTTGGCGACGCTCCTCTGTTGCGCTCGCCTCTCGCGATACCATGGCCGAACCAGCCCCCCAGACATGAGGGGGACTCGTTTGCTTCTCCCCCTCCAAGCCGGCGTGGCCGACCACTTCCGGAGACAATACCTTCGCTCCCCTCTCCGGAGCGCTTTCATATTCCCCCGAGATGCCCACGCGTCTGTGACGTGAGCAACTTGCTGTCACGTCGACGAGCGCCCCCTCGGATCGGGGGGAACGAATGGACAGCGGGGAAAGAGGTGTTCCAGTACGATGGCCCCCGGGCTGTTGCCCGGTCCTGCTCTGAGTAGTACGCTTGAACAACGAGCCGTCGCTCCAATCGAGCGACACACATGTGGAATTGTGGATGGCAGTCCCCACAACCGGCCCGGCGGTCGAACGGGGCGGGCATCCACCATGCGTCTGGAAGGTGATGGGATCATGTCGGTCCGCATACTCCGGCTGGGTTTGATTCTATCGATGTGGGGAAGCATTGGATTCGTCGCCTGTGACGGTCCGCCGGACGAGACGAGCTCCATCGACCCCGAATCTGACATGTCGTCTTTTCCCCGCGCCGGGGCCGACGGTACGAATGAAGGAGCGACCGACGCCTTTTCGGCAGACGATGCGGCCGGTGGAGTCGTCCCGGGTTGCCCACCTCCCCCCGGTGACTTTCTGGCGTCGGACGACTCATCCTCCGATACGCTTTCCTCGCCCCTAGAGGGGCACCTCGACGCAGCTCTCGACACCTCACATGGCGATGACGATCGCCCCGATGGCGGACGCGATGGAGCGAGTGCCGATGTCTCCAGTGATCGAGATACTTCCCCTCGAGACGGAGGTCCCCCGCCCTCGGATACCCTCGACGATGTCGCTCCCTCGGATACCGCTCGCCTCGACGTCTCCGACACGGAGCCAATGTCGTCGGATGGAACGTCGAGCGCGCGTGATACTCGAAGCGAGGACCGGGACGACACCGCAGGAGGGCCGAATCGCTTCGAGGAGGTCACTGCCGGGGGACATCACGCCTGTGGAGTGCTCTCGAACGGAATCGTACGATGCTGGGGGGACGACCGTCACGGACAGAGCACGCCCCCAACTCGGACCTTCCAGAGCATCAGTGCGGGGGGGCAGCACACGTGTGGCATTCTCGCGAACGGGCGGATTCGATGCTGGGGACGAGACCATCGAGGACAGTCGACCCCTCCCGTTGGCACCTTTCGACAGGTTAGTGCAGGCGCTGCGCACACCTGCGCCATTCGCGCCGACTCGAGCATCGTCCAGTGCTGGGGACGTGACGATCATGGTCAGGCGGATCCCGAGGTGGGCGAGTTTCTCGACGTCAGTGCCGGAGACCACCATACGTGTGCCCTTCGCGCTGACTCCGGGACGATCCAGTGCTGGGGCCGAAACCGCGCCGGACAAACCGACGAACCCATCGGGACGTTTCGGGATGTCAGCGCGGGGGCGAAGCATACCTGTGGCGTTCGTGCCCGTTCGGGCGTCCTCCAGTGCTGGGGCAGCAACGAATCGGGAGAGGCTGAGCCCGTGGTGGGGACGTTCTGTCAAGTGTCGGCGGGTGGCGGCCACGCATGTGCGGTCACGCCGTCTCGTTCTATCCGCTGCTGGGGGAGCGATACTTACGACGAGGCCACACCGCCTCCTCTGACCATTCTCGATGTCAGCGCGGGCCGCGATCACACATGCGGTCGGGTCGAATCGGGCAACATCCAGTGCTGGGGACGCAATCATTTCGGTCAGTCGCGCCCCCCGACTCCATGACGCCCTCCGGTCGGCTCGGGAGTGAGGTTGGGAGCGAAGGCCCTGGAGGCGAACGATGTCATCCCCCATCCCCGGCCACGGGTATCGGAAATCGAGACGTACATTCGATTCTGGTCATCGTCTCGCAATCACGGGAGTATGTGGACGTTGGCGCGATGACATGTGAGTTAAAAAGTCGCAGGGATGTTCACCCTCTCGTGTCTCGGAGCCGACGATCACGACGAGCTCTCTCCCTGGGTGGCCGAATCCCAGCAGCGCATCGTTCCGTCCGAGGCGTCGAGTGGAGTTCAGTTTGGAGGCGAGGCCGCGTTGGCGGGAGATACGGCGGTCGTGGCGGATCGCGAGGAGCGCAACGAGCAGGTCGACGACGTAGGGGCTGTTTACGTCTCGAGGAGGATCGGGAATCGCCCTCTGAAGCGGGATGTGGATGTCGAGCCTTCGGCGGCTCTCCGGTGAGTGGGAGCGTCATCGTGGAACTGCTCGTCGGCTTTCGCGTGCCTCGTGCAACGTCGCCCAACCCGTCGAGCGTAAGTCGATCCCCCACATCCACGTTCGGGTTCGGGGCTCGTCTCCGTGCCGCACGAGGTGGTTCGACGGCCTCCTCCGGTATGATATACTCGGGGACGCCCCGACACATACGCACTCGTCGACTTGTCTGTCATCTGTCAGGAGAAACGACATGCACATTGCCATCGGATGCGACCATGCGGGATTCGAGGCCAAACTCGAGATCCTCGACCTCCTCGACGAGCTCGGACACGAGATCGAAGACTGTGGGACGCACGACGACACATCCGTGGATTACCCCGACTTCGCTCGCGAGGTGGCCCGCGCCGTCGCCGATGAGCAGGTCGATCGAGGGATCTTGATCTGTGGAAGTGGCATCGGCGTCGCCGTCGCTGCCAACAAGATGCCGGGCATCCGGGCGAGCGTCTGTCACGACACGTATTCGGCCCGACAGGGAGTTCGACACGACGCCCTCAACGTCCTCTGTCTGGGCGCCCGCGTCGTCGGCTCCGACCTGATGGCCGATCTGGTGCGAGCCTTTCTCGACGCCGACTTCTCCGGAGCCGAGCGCCACCGCCGTCGGCTCGACAAGGTGGCTCAGATCGAACGAGAGGCTCGCGACGGGGACGTCGACGCGTGATGCGCGCTCGAACGTTATCTCACCGCCTTTTGCCTCGAGACGCACCGACGCCATGGAACTTTCACTCGCTCAGACCCGCGACCCTCACCGCTGCGAGCTGGAGACCGACGTGCTCGCATGCCGCCCGCTCGACGACGGATACGCCGTCGAACTCGCCGAGACGCTCTTCTATCCCGAGGGCGGCGGTCAACCCGCCGATCGGGGCTCGATCGGCGACGCCTCCGTCCACGACGTCCAGCGCGACGAACAGGGGCATATCGTCCACGTCACCGACGAGGCCATCGACGAGGGAGAGGTCGCGATCGCGCTCGACTGGTCGCGGCGCTTCGCCCACATGCAACAACACACGGCTCAACACCTGATCACGGCCATCGCCGAAGACGAGCTGGGCTGGCCAACCACCAGCTTCCGAATCGGCTCCGAGGACGCCACGATCGCTCTCGAGGTCGACTCGATCGACGATGCTCGGCTCGCCGACCTCCAGCGTCGGGTCAACGCCGCTATTCGCGAGGCCCATCCCGTTCAGTTTCGTTTCGTCGACACGTCGACCTACCAGGATCTCTCCACTCGCTCCAAGACGCTTCCCGACACGCTCGTCGACGACATCCGCATCGTCGAGATCGAGGGGCTCGATCGGGATGCCTGTGGTGGCACTCACGTCACGAATACGGCCGAGCTCCAGGCGGTCACCTTCACCGAGGCGCAATCGACCCGAGGCCTCACTCGACTCCACTACCTGGCCGGAGTGCGGCTTCTGAAGCGATTCGAGGGCTGTCTGGAGCGCGAAGATGCCCTCAAAGCGCATCTGTCGTGCGGGCGAAACGAACACGTTGAGGCCACACGACAGGCCCTCGAAGAGGCCCGCGCGGCCGATCGGCGGGCCTCTCGCATGCAGGACGAACTCGCCGAGCTCCTGGGACGTCAGCTGGCCGACACGTCGAACTCCGTGGCCACACTCGACCGCGACGAACCCGATTTCGACTTCCTGAATGCCATCGCTCGTGCCGCTGAGGCGCGAGCTCCCGAGCAGGTCGTGCTGCTGACAGCCTCCGAGCCCGGCGAGGCTCGGGAGGGCATTTTTCTGGTCTCCGGACCGGAGGAGGTCATCGACGAGGCGGGCGACGAGGTGGCCGATCTCCTCGAGGGACGGGGCGGCGGCCCGCCCGGTATGTATCAAGGGAAGGCCGGTAACCTCTCGCGACGCGAAGAGGCGATCGAGCGACTGCGACAGGCGGTCGCATGACGACATGACAACCCGACGACGAGTCTCGACTCGCCTCTCCGAGTCGTGTTCCCGAGCGCCTGCGACATGCCATGCACATCGAATTCCAACCCTCGGAAAAGCTCTATCCCTTTGAATCCAGGTGGTTCGATAGCTCCGTCGGCCGCGTCCACTACATCGACGAAGGCGAGGGCCGTCCGCTGTTGCTGCTGCACGGCAATCCCACCTGGAGCTTCCTCTATCGCACCATCGTGCGGCAGTTGCGCGACGAGTTTCGGTGTATCGCCGTCGACTATCCGGGGTTCGGTCTCTCCATCCATCCCGACGACTACAGCTACACCCCAAGCGAGCACTGCGAGATCATCACCTCTCTGGTGAACACGCTCGATCTCGAGGATCTCGTCGTCATGGGTCAGGACTGGGGAGGGCCCATCGGCATTGGCACGTCGCTCAACCACCTCGAGCGCGTCACGGGCCTCGTCTTCGGCAACACCTGGTACTGGCCGACCGACCGGTTGCTGAACACGATCTTCAGCCGAGTCATGTCCAGTCTGCCGATGGAGTGGGCCATCGTCGAACACAACTTCTTTGTCGAGAGACTCCTCCCGATGGGCACGGCCCGATCGCTCGACGACGACGACATGCGCCACTATCGAGCGGTTCAGCCGCGTCCCGACGCGCGTCGAGGCGTCTTCGAGTTCCCCCGTCAACTGACCGAGGCTCGCGACTGGCTGGGCGAGCTTCAGACGCAG
>JAQCND010000562.1 GCA_028274765.1 Bradymonadaceae bacterium | reverse complement strand
ACGAAGATGCCTCCATGTTGAGTCGATGGGAGACCTGGGCGGAGTCCATCGATCTCGAATCGCTCCCTCAACTCGATCTCGTCGTGACGGGGTCGGTGGCCGTCACCCGGACGGGAGCACGCTGTGGCAAGGGCGAGGGGTTCAGCGATCTGGAACTCGGCATCCTCGGCGAACTCGGCCACGAGGCCGTCCCCATCGCGACGACGGTTCATCCCATTCAGGTCGTCGAATCTCTCCCGCAGGAGGAACACGATCTGAGGCTCTCGTGGATCGCGACGCCCGACGAGGCCATCGAGATCGAAACGCCCCCGATTGCGTTGGAGGGGATCGACTGGTCTCGACTCGACGACGAGGATCTGGAGGAGATGCCCGTGTTGAAGCGACTCCGCCCGACGTGAGCGGGTCGCGTCTCAGAGCGAGAGGGCGTCGAGTTCGTCCAAGACCTCGGTGCAGGTGTCTCGAAGATCGCGCATGCCTTCGGGTTTGGGGTCGAAGGTCTCTTCGTTCATGTAGAGGTCGCGATTGATCTCGATCTGGAGGGCATGGACGTCTTCGCCGGGACACCCGTAGTGGCGTGTAATCCACCCGCCTTGATAGGGATCGTTGGGTTTGACGGAGTATCCTTGCTCTCGATAGTGCTCCTCGATGGTCCAGCGCACACTCTTGGCGCAGGAGTCTCCTTCGACGTCGCCGGGTACGATGTCGGCCCGTCGACGCCCCGGATCGGAATGCCCCTGGCGTCCGGTCGAAGGCATCGAGTGGCCATCGATCAAAATGCAGACGCCAAACTGATCGCGCACTCGCTCGATCTCCGATTCCAGGGTTTCGTGGTACGGAAAGTAAAACGTCTCGAGGCGGTCCTCGAAGGCGTCTCGGGTGAGCGGCTCCGCCATGACGGGTCTCCCTCCCGTCGTATTGCGCCAGACCACGCCTCGATCCTGGTAGTATCCCGGTTTGTGTTTGGCGGTCCCGCCTTCGACGGCTTCAGATGAAATGTCGTCCGGAGCTCGGTTGAGATCGACGACATAGCGAGAGACGTTCGACGCGACGAGCGTCGCGCCCCGCTCGGGGGCGTCGGCCCAGAGTTGATCGACATAGAGATCGAGATCACGGCGCAGCATCCGATCGCCGACGACCATCTCGCGGCGCACTTTGTCGGGAATCCGTTCTCCGGCGTGCGGGACGTCGACGACGATGGGAAGGGTCTGTTCGTCGGGATGCTCGACTCGAAAGTAATCCTGAGACATAAGCAGATGCGAGTGCGAAATCCGGGTCAGACACTCCGCAGTTACGGGCGGAGCCACTTCGGGTGTCATCTGTCTCTATAGCACACCACCTCACGCGGGTGAAGGTCGAAGCGGTGGCCTCAGCGGAATCCGAGTGGCTTCAATTCGTCGTCTCGCAGTCCGACGAGGACCGTCGCCCCCGAATCGTCGGCCTTGAGCTCGGCATACCGAGCACCGCGATATCGCTCCGCCTCACCCTCCTGGAAGTAGAATGCGTTGGCGCCGAGGGCGATGCGGTCTCGATACTTCCAGTGCAGGAGTTGTTCGTCCTCGCCGACGTCTCCGCCTCGGTAGAGGCGTTCGAAGTGGGCCACCCGCCGGTCGTCGAGTCGAACGATGACGCGTCCCTGTCGGACGTCGTCGCTCGAGCGATGCTCGCGAATGTCCTCGGCGATATCGTAACGCAATCGCATGTAATCGCCCTGGACGAGCGAACGCGGGTCCCTGGGCCCCAGCTCGAGATACACCGTCTCGCCGCGAGCCAGAAGCCACTCTTTTTGGAGAATCAATCCGTTGAAGACCGTCAGTACGACGACCGAGACCACGATGTAGGCGATGGTTCGGCGGTTCATGACGCCCCCTCGTCGGTCTCCATCCAGGGCCGACCTCGAAACCACCACCGGAGCGCGAGCAGGATACTGCCGCTCGCGATCAGCATCCACGACTTCGTCCAGAGCGTCATCGACAACGAGTAGTAAAACTCCCAGAGATGATATCCCAGTGCCGTGATCCCGAGAACCATTAGCGAGGCCGTGCCGCGCCAGACGCCGACGTACAAGATGAGCAGAGCGACGAGCACACCGGGGGTCGCGACCCCCGACAGAAGCGCGATGCCACCGGCCGCCCAGGCGGCGGGCTCGAAGGCACGTCGATCGGCCGATTCGACCGAACGGTAGACGAGATAGATCAGCGCGGCGGCGGCGAGCCCGCGATACGGCCCGAGGTGCTCGACGTCGGCGATCTGGGTTAAAAACAGCTCGCTTCCGAGCCCGACGAGCCCGAGCGCCGATGCATAGCCCATGGGTCGAGCGGAGCGTTTGAGCGAGAGCGGGATCGTGCGATCGGGGGCGAAGACGGTGGCGACCAGCAGAGTCTCGACGGCGAACAGGCCGATCAGCCCCGGGGGGAACACCGTCTCGATGCACATCGACATGGTGAGTCCAAACGTGGCCAACACCGACAGGAGCCGGTGCGTCGGTCGGGGATAGACGACGTACAGCAGTCCGGCGAGCAGTGTCTGAACGAACCAGGCTACCACGAGCCCAAACGTGCCCTCGAATCCTCCGACGAGAAGCGCCTGTCCCGTCAGACTGCTGGCGAGGGCAAACTGGGGCGGGTACACGCCCCGATCGCTCGACCCGTGGTGGACGCCGACCCCGAGTGCGACAAAGAGTGTGCCCCAGACGAAGGGAGAGATGCCCTCGAAGTCAATGAGTCCCGAACACGACAAAAAACCGACGAGCGTCGCTGCCGTCAGCCAGGCCCCGGCACCGGCAATCGATCGAATGTACCAGGGATCGTCGTCGGCGCCCGTCTCGTAGGCGTCGGCGAGGTGTTGTCGAATCGCATCGTCCGAGGCGACGTCGGCATCTCCGTCCCGGCGGAGCTGGTCGAGAAGCTGTCTCAGAGAGGGTGATTCGCTCACGAGACCTCCCCGCCCTGCGAGGACTCGAGCTCTTCGGGGAGCGCGCGCAGCCAGAGCACCAGGAGACCGGTTGCCGCGAAGATCAGCAGCGACACGATCAGCAATCCCCCGGCGTCGAGGTCGTCGAGAAACCAGGTATAGAGCCATCGAGTGCCCGAGAGCACCGGCGGGGCAAGGGTGGCGACTCCGACGAGGGCCAGTGCCATGCGATCGAAGTCGCCGTATCGAAAGTAGAGATAGCTTCCGCCCACGGCACATCCCCAGGCACCGGTGCTGATCAGGCCGGCGCCGAGATGAACGTCATGAGCGATCGTCCAGTACCAGATGTTGGGAAGACAGAACATGCCGAGCATGAGCCCGACCAGGCAATGGCGCGGCCAGCGTGGTTCGAGCCAGTCGACGCCGCGGTCATACCATTCGCGCAGGGTGAGGATGAGTCCATCGACGAGGCCGAGCCCCAAAAAGAGAGGGAGCGTCTTGGCGGGCTCCGGCATGACGTAACGCTGAAAGACAAACAGGCACGCGGCCACGTGAACGAGCACGATCCACAGAAGCCAGAGTCCCTGCGATCGGCTCGAGACGACGTATCCAGCGATCAGTCCGGCCCATCCGGCGAACAGCTCCCAGCTATCGGCCCCCGTCTGGTAGATCTGCCCGAAGACGGCCAGGAAGAGACCGACGAAGACGGAGGCTGCGATGACTCCGACGCGTCCGACCCTCGTGTCCCATCCCTGGAGGCCGGCTCCGATCAGCGACGTGACCACGGCTCCCTCGACGAGAGCCAGTTTCACCGCGCCGGGGATAGCTGCCCAGTTGTAGGCGAACAGAAAGACGATCCCCGTGAGCACGAGGGCGGCGCCGACGAAGAGGAGTCCGCGATCGAACCACTTCCAGGCTCGCGACGGGGGCCAGAGCAGAGTGCGCGCCCGGTCGTAGGCCCGACGGGAGAGGAGATCGTCGAGATGCAGCCTCTCCAATGTCTCGAAAGTGGACGATACGGTATCGAGATTGAGCGATTCGCTCGACTCCCGATCGTCTGTATGGGAAGCGTCGTCACTCATGGGTTCGCGAGCGAGCGTAACACATTCGACGGAGTGCGATCAGGGGCGAAGGGACCCGTATTGTCCTTGTTCGACGATGGGGTTGGCCCCATTCGTGTTCGGATAAATGTGCTGTCGCCCCTTTGGGATTCGAATCAAGACGCATCGCGCACTTTAGATCTCCGGGCTCGCGCCCGGAGCTAGATACTGACACTGCCTTCGGGGGCTCGAAAGACGGACACGACTTCGGGAAGCGTACGCTAAAACGAACACGTGTGGGGCTGGCCCCAGGGGACATCCGTTGTCAGGGGCGAGGGGGTCGGCTACATTCGCGCTCGAGGGACGTTCGAGGCACTTTACCCGACGGCACGAGGAGACCGAGATGGCCGACGAGACGAGACGACAGTTGCTCACATGGCTCGGGGCGATTCCGGGACTCGCCTGGGGGCTGGGCGCAGGAGGATGCACGAGCGACGAGAGTGCGGCCGAAGCGGCCACCGACGACGAGACGTCCGAGGCGTGTCGGCCGACGGGTGACGACGTCGAGGGTCCCTTCTATCGCGAGGGAGCGCCGCGGCGCCAACGATTGGCGCCCGAGGACGAACCCGGCGAACGACTCGTAATCGAGGGAACGGTCTACGGGCCAAATTGCTCGACGTCCCTCGCTGGCGTGCTCCTGGACGTCTGGCACGCCGACGCCAACGGTGAATACCACGGAGCCGAG
>JAQCND010000560.1 GCA_028274765.1 Bradymonadaceae bacterium | reverse complement strand
TCGCCGCTGCCCCCCGTCGATGATCGCCGGCAGAGAACTCGATTCTGTTGCGTCGAACGCACTCATTGCCTCCTTACGTCTCCGACTGCTCCTTCGTTTGGGAGGCATCCGAGGGGGGGAGCCACGAAACGCGATGCCTCTTCGGGCTGACACTCCTCGGCGAGAGCCCGGAAGTGGTCGAGAATCCGAGTGCGTTCGTCGATCAGAGATTCGAGCCAATCCGGTCGCGTCCGAAAAATCGTCCGAAGCAGGTTCCGACGACGGTACTGGGCGATGCGACGGAGGTAGCGCGCGATGAGGCCGGTCACCGGGAGACGGATAACCCACACCGCCAGGACCAGCCAGTGGGGTGAGACGAAGTGCCACAGCAGATAACTCTCCGACAGAGAAGCCAAGGGAAACAGCACCAGCGCCGTGAGCAGGCCAGTGATTGCGCGCTTGGGCTCGTCCGGCTGTTGTTCGGCGACGTAACCGGCGACGGCCCACGGGACGAAGTTGTGGAGAAGTCTCCAGCCGGCTCGCCTGGATGGGCAGGAGGAGTTGAGACCAGCGCTCACTCGGGGAGCCGTTCGATGGCGATCGCATCGCCGGCCTCTACCCGTTCGATGCCCTCCGGCACGCGGCCGAAGGCATCGGCGCCACAGAAGAGCTGGAGATTGCCCGAGTTCTGGCGAGAGCGAGGCTCGAAGACGAGCTCACCGTCTTCGGAGTGGAGCTGTCCGGCCAGATATTGCCGCCGGACCGGTGTGCTCTGGACGGCGTCGGCGAGCCGGGCCCGCTCGACGAGGGGCGCGACGGCGTCGGCGGCTTGGCCCTGAGCCACCCGCATGGCCGGCCGGACGAACTGATGGAAGCAGACGAAACACGAGTTCGGGTTGCCGGGCATGCCGAGCAGCGGTACTCGGCGCTCGCCCTGCTCGAGACCGAAGGCCAGCGGTTTGCCCGGTTTCATGCGGATCTTCCAGAACGTCATGCCGCCCGTGAGTGTGTCGACGACCTCCCGGACGACGTCGTGGTCGCCGACCGAGACGCCGCCGCTGCTCAACACGAGGTCGGCCGCATCGATGGCGTCTTGAAAGGTCCGTCGCGTCGACTCTCGTTCGTCGGGGGCGGCCGGAAGCACGACGGGGCCACCGCCGTGTCGCCGGACGAGGGTCTCCAGCAGGTGAGCATTGCTGTTGACGATCTCGCTAGCCCCGGGCGTGACGTCGAGATCGACCAGCTCGTCGCCCGAGCTGACGATCGCCACGCGAGGGCGGCGATAGACGTCGAATCGCGACCGTCGGAAGCTGGCGAGCATGCCGACCTCCGGTCCCTGGAGACGATCGCCCGGTTCCAGAAGCCGCTCACCCTCGCGCATGAACCGTCCCGCTTCTCGAATCCAGGCTCCCTTCCTGCCGTCGGGGGGCGACTGGACGACGACCCGGTCCGAATCGGGGCGCTCGCAGTGCTCCTGCATGACGACCGTATCGGTGCCATCGGGCAGGGGCGCTCCCGTCATGATGCGCGCGGCTTCGCCCGCTTCGAGGGTGCAATCGAGCGGATCGCCCGCCGCCGCGGTACCGACGACCTCGAGCGTGGCGCCTCCGTCGGCGATGTCGGTCCATCGCACGGCGTATCCGTCGCGCGACGAGTTGTCGAAGCGAGGGGAGTCCTCGGGGGCCTCGATCGTCTCGGCGATGTGTCGACCGGCTGCTTCGT
>JAQCND010000543.1 GCA_028274765.1 Bradymonadaceae bacterium | reverse complement strand
GAGGAGAGCGCTCGCATGTGAACGTCGTCGTCCTCTCGGTTGGATCTCTCCCCCGACTCCGAGGGTACGTTGGTCGACGCGCCAGCAAGTTGCTCGCGTCGGTAGGCGTATCAAGGCGTTCCAGGAGGCGCTCGAAGGGATGTCGAGAGAGACGCCCCATGGAGCGCCGGCTCCCAACCGGCCTGGAACGGCAAAGCCCCTCGCAATCCAGGGGCTTTATTCGGCGAAGCACACCAGGACATCGAGAGGGTTGGCGAGTGCGAATGCCGAATCGAACTCGAATGCGATCGCCCTGACACGACGAGACTGGAAGGTTTCCGAAGCGCCGTTCGTTTGTCATACTGATGGACGTGCCGTAATCGTCTCTCCACGATCGACGTCCAACGTCTGATGACCCATGATGATGACGACGGGGCATCTATTTTGACTCGCTCATCTCGCAGACGCTCGCTACTCTGGCTATCAGCCGCCCTCTCGATACTGTGTGTCGGGGGAAGCTTCTCCATCGTTGCCGACCTACAGGCCCGAGACGGCGACGCATCGACCGGAGCCGAATCGAATCCCCTCGAGACGGGCGATGTCCGGGCGATTCAGCATGCCCTCGAGACCGAGAGCGTCGTCGGATACGTCTCCCAGCAGGTGGATATCGCCTTCGAGCAGTCGGTCGAGACACTGGGGTGTACGCTTCTGGACCACGGACTGACCCGTGCGCGACGTGACTTCGAACAGGAGCACTATCAGCGCGCTCAGCTCATTCTTCGCACCATGGTCGCGCGCGCTCACGCCGTCGAGTGTGTCAGCGACGAGGAGACGGAGGTCGGCCCTCCTTCGGAACGGACGCCACTCGTGCGGGCCGAGGGCCCGGTGTCGCCTCCCCCGGATCGCCGCGAGACTATCGCGATGGGTCGGCTTCTGCGAAGCCGTGCTCTGCTCGAGATGGATCGACCTCGGCGAGCTCTCGACCTCCTCGAGCGCGTCGACTCGACGCCCATCGGCGATTATGTTCGATGGCTCCGAGCTCGAGCTCACGATGCGGCGGGCGACTCGCCGGAGGCAGCCTCGCACTACGCCCAGGTCTACCAAAACACGTCGACGCCGCTGAAGTTTCGAGCTCGCGCCCGCCAGATTACTGCGCTCGTCGAGGCCGAGCGTTGGTCCGAGGTCCTCCCGATGATCGAGGAGATGCTCGAGACGTTTCCGGACTATCCGAGGCGAGCTCAGATGATGTATCATTACGGCCTGGTTCTGGAGCATCTGGGTCGCTTTCAGGAGGCCGCCCGAACTTACCGCGAGACGTGGCTCGAATTCCCCCACAAGCCCTCCGGCGATCGGGCCATCTCGCGCCTCGATACACTTCGACTTCGGGGAGTTCGAGTGGCCGAACCGTCCAAGGATACGCTCTTCGATCACTACAGCGACCTCCGTCGCAACAAACACTGGAAGTTGGCCGAACATCTTCTCCACGACCTGCTCGATCGCGCCGAGCGAGACGGCGATCGCAAGCTCGAGCATCGCATTCTCATGCAGCTCGGCCTCAATGCCTACATCCCCAAGCGCAATCGCGAGGCACTCCGGTACTTTCGCCAACTCGATCGAGCCTACGAGGCCGGGCACCGGCGAGGGATCGACATACAGTCGGTCTCCGAGTATCTCGGTCGGACGTACGCCCGTCTCGGGCAGCGCGATCGAGCGGTCGAACATCTCGAGCGTGCGTTTCGCGACGAGGGTCATCACGAGCGCAAACGCGAGATGGCGGAATTTTTCATGGGGTTCGGGGAGTATGAGCGAGCGCGCAAGTTGTTCGACTCCTATTTTTCGGAGTGGCGCAAGCGGCGCTGGACCTACACGTGGCTGCTCTACAAAACGGAGCGCTTCGAGGAAGCTTACGAGCATCTGATGCACATTGCCGAGCATCACCATGGCCGGCGAGAGGCCCGGGCTCTCTACTGGGCGGCTCGCACGCGGGAGCATCAGGACAAGCCCCGAGATGCAGCGACACTCTTCGAACAAGTAGAACGCGAGTTCGCCCGCACGTACTACGGATTTCAGGCGAGTAATCGACTGATCGACCTGAAACAGCGGCGGGCGGTCGATGGGGCGATGGCCAAGCGAGCTGACGCGCTGGTCGACTCGTCCGATCAGGTCCTGGATGAGCTCGACAATGCCGCCGACGCAATGGAGGGACGATCCGTTCGCGACGAAGTCGATTCTCGACTCGTCCCCCGGCGGGCGCCTTCAACCCCCGAAGAGCGGACCGCGTCGAGATGTCGCCCCGGCGACGACACCAACTCGCAGTTTTGTCATCTTCTCTCGGGACGTATCCCCGAGCCGACGCTCGATGTCCTCGAGCGTGCTCTGTCACCGGGTTACGCGCCGCGTGCGCTTCGCTCCGGCCTCCACGCGTTCCACATTCGTCCCCCTCGATCGCCGTCCGGGACGGAGGCGCGCACCCGGTCGGCCTCTGCGGAGGATCCTCGAGACCGGCACTCTCGTCGTTCGGGAGTCGGGACGACGTCTCGATCCATGCTCTCGTATCACACCGAGGCGCGCATCTACTGGGCGGGACGCCACCAGTCGGAGGTCGCCTTCATGCAAGATGCCGAGGGCGAGGCGATCGGTCCGATGCCGGAGCGCCCTTTGGCCTACGACGACAACGAGTACGTCGGCGGGCTCTCGCGGGCGGTTGAAGCAGCGGGAGAGCTGTTCCCGGAACTCGAGCGCGCCCAATGGCTCGATCACATCGGCATGGAGAAGGGAGCCCGCCGGGCGATACGAGACGTCGCGCTGGAGTTCGAGGCGCTGACCGACGAGGGAGCGCCCGACGACGAACCACACGAGTTGTCTCATCAGCGCTGGACGTATCTGATCGACCATCGCCGCGACGGCAAGGGGTACTGGGGGTACCAGGGTGAGGACGTGCCTCGCTATCCCGTCCCCGACGGCCGAGAGGCTCGAGACGAGCTGGTGGAGCGCCAGTCGACGATCGTCGACCGAGAGGAGACGCTCCGTCCGATCTTGACCGAAGCGATGATGGAAGTCGGCGAGTACCATCTTGTCCGACAGTGGACGCTCGACCATCAGTCCGGATGGTTCGATCGCGATCCGAGCGGACCGGCCCGCATCCACTGGACGCGCGCCTATCCTCGGGCCTTTCCGGAGATGGTCCTCGAGACATCGCGCGAGCACGGCGTCAATCCCTACCTGATCTGGTCACTGATGGCTGTCGAGAGTGCCTACAATCCCGACTCCATCAGCTACGCCGAAGCCATCGGACTACTCCAGGTGATTCCGCGCACGAGCATCAAAGTCGCCGAGTGGCTGGGCGACGAGGATTTCAGTCCCTACGACCTCATCGAGCCCGAGACGGCCATCAGCCAGGGGACTTCGTATTTCAGCAGTCTGGTCGACAAGTTCCATCGCCAGGAGCTCTTTGCTGTCGCCGGCTACAACGGAGG
>JAQCND010000542.1 GCA_028274765.1 Bradymonadaceae bacterium | reverse complement strand
ACTCCTAGTCGCCGTCATGCTGTCGGCCCAGACCACCGACGAGCGCGTCAACGCGGTCACGCCCGATCTCTTCAAGCTGGCCGACAACCCCTACGACATGGCTCAACTTTCGGTCGACAAAATCGAGCAGGCTATCAGCTCCTGTGGGCTCGCCCCGACCAAGGCCGAGCGCATCTCCAAGACCTCACAGATGCTCATCGAGGAGTACGACGGCGAGGTCCCCGACGTCCAGACCCACCTCCAAGAGTTTCCCGGCGTCGGCCGCAAGACCGCGCAGGTCGTCCTGGCCCAGTGGTTCGGCGATGCCACCTTCCCCGTCGACACGCACATCCATCGACTGGCCGAACGATGGGACTTGAGCGACGGCTCGACGGTTCGCCAAACCGAAAAGGACCTCAAGGACGTCTTCTCCGAGGAGACTTGGAGCCGACGCCACCTCCAGATGATCTACTTCGGCCGCGAACACTGTCCGGCCCGCAACCACGAGCCCGCTGAGTGTCCGATCTGCGAATGGGCGATGGACCATTGAGAAAGTCGTGCCATCGTATCGGCACCGCTTCGACCGCAGAGGCAAGTGAGCCTCGGGCCCACGTCAATGGATCTCGAGCGTTCCACGACTCATTTTGTCTGCAGCTGATAGACTAAACGAGCTTCCCATCTCATGTCTCAATCGAGTTCGGGGATCGCGTTCGAGGCCCCGAGATGGCTCTTCGTACCCCGAACATGGAGAGACTCGCGTCCCTGGCGCGCGCAGTCTGCCGTCCTCCGCGACCAGGGCTCGTGAGATGTCCGGGTGGGTTCGTCTTTGTTACAGACGACGGATTCAGATACCGACAAGGGTCCCCTCGAGTCGAAGGGACCCTTGTTGTGTTCGGGGCTCGGGCGAGATGTCGACTTCTTCGACCCTCACTGGAGCTTCGTGCGGTTGAAGGCGGTCGCGACGAGACCCAGGTCGCGCAGGCCGATACCGGTGGATTTAACCAGGTCGTCGATCGTCACCGAGGCCTGGATGGCATCGACCAGGACCTTGTCGGCCTGGGTGAAGAGATCTCGCCGATTTGAGACCTCGGGGATCTCCATCGTGTGCTGGTACTGCCCCATCGAACCTGCCGGGCCGACCGACCAGACCTCCCACGATCGGTTCGTGCCGACGAATCGAGCTCGATAGATGGGACCAGCGTCGGCGCTGAGGTCGATCGTTCGACTGTTGGTATTGATCTGACCCGTTGTCGCTTCGGGGAAGGTGCCGAGGCTGATCTTTTGCGGAAGACTCTGCTTGCTCCAGAGCGCCACCGACATGTCGTCGGGGAGCTCGAATCCGCCGCTTCCGGCCTCGAAGCCATCCGTGCGGAACGCGATCGCCGTGCCGGCGTACCGTCCCTTGGTCAGCGGACCGTGCGGCGGCGCCATCGAGAGGCGCTGGGCATCTGGAAAGCCATCGCCATTTTCGTCGGTCGTGGCGCTGATACCGAGCGGCACGAGGCCCGACGAGGGGAGAACATTGCCGCCGACGAGCATCGCAAGTTCGGTTTCGCCCGTGCGGAGCGTCGGAAAATTCGAGATCGAAACTTCGGTGACGAGATTCTGCCGCACCGACGGCTGCATCGAGACCGACTGGAAGTTCTGGTAGTCGGGAACCATCTCGGAGGTATTGTCGTCGCCGTCGATATCGTTGGTATCTTGGATGCGCGATCGGGTCTGGAGGCCGGCGATGGGACGCACTGCGTGATCGAAGCGATTGAACAAGGGCAGGAGCTGGGCGAGCGTGTTATCCCCCTGACGGAGAAGTTGAAAGAGTCTCAACCCCGAGACTTTGCCGGTCAGCCCCCAGCCGAGTCGAGTCCCGCCCGGGGCCGTCGCGTAGTACGTCCGCTTGAGGTCCAAGTCGAACCCGGCGACCTGACCGTACGTGACGAGTCCCCCGGAGAGGGGAATCGACTGGTTCCCCGCCGGCGTCTGAACCTCCTGAACAAACGGGTTGCCGAGCAACTGTTTGAGATCGAGTTCGAGCAGGCCGCCGGTGATACTCGACCCGGCGAGCCCGAGCGTGACGTCCCCCGAAGTGTGGATGCGGCTGGTATCAAACTGACCCTTGAATCCAGCTACGGCCCCACTTCCTTCTTTGCCGACGAGTGGAAGTCGGACATCGTTGGTATTGACCCCCTGGATGGTCAGGTAATTGTAGTCCGAGGCAAAGACCGAGACCGTATAGGCACCTTGACCTGGATTCGGGAGCGTGGCGACACCGCTGTTGTCGGTGGTCGTACTCGCATTTTGGCCATTCGACGTCTCGACGACGACTTTGGCCCCCGAAACAGGGTCGCGACTCCGGGCGTCGGTCACGACGAATCGGAGCTGCTGCCCGGAGACCGAGCCGAGATTGCGAAATTCAGCCGCTCCCTGACAGGAGACACTCCCATCAGCGAGGCGGGCAGTCACCTGGGTTGTGCCCGAACTCGAGCCGCCGACGATGAATTCGCCATCGGGGCCGATGTCGGCAACCGAGGGACTCGACGAACTCCAGTCGAATTCGGCCGGGACCCCGTTGCCGTCCTCGTCGGTCGCAAAGGCCTCCAGCTGCACGCGCTCGTCCTCGGCGATCGTCTGACTGGAGGTCGAGACGTAGCACTGAGTGGCCGACGTGGTCGGTTCGACGCATTCGCCGGCGTTGCAGATACGTCCGTCCTGGCAGTCATCGTTGCCGCGACAGACTTCCTCGTAGCAGCGCCCTCCGATACACTCGAGCCCTTCTCGGCAATCCGCATTGCGCTCACAAGCCGGCGAGTAAGTACATCGACCATTGAAACACTTCTCTTGGTTACCGCAGTCGTCGTCGACGAGACACTCGTCGCGGTTGATGCATCGACCGTCGTCGTTACACTGCTCGCGCGCTTCACAGTCGGCATCGGACTCGCAGGGATCGGGAACGCATCGTCCGAAGGTCCCCGAGGTGTCACAGCGCTGCCCCTCCTCGCACTGCTGTTCCGACTCGCAGGCCTGGCACGTCCCGTCGACGCAGGCGAATCCGTCACACTCCGAGGCGTCGGAACATTCGATCGGCTTGCATTGGCACTCCGGCCCCGGCGTCGAGCGCGTCCAGGGGTCGCATGGCTCACAGGTGGAGTCGAGCGACCGGCCGTCGTCGACGTCGTTCGCGCCGTCCGGCTCGTCTTCGTCGACATCGCTCCCGACTTCGGGCGTGAGATCGTCGGCATCCGCACGCTGCGCATCGGCTGCTGCTTCGGGCGAGGTACAGAGCCCCTCCAGGCAACGCCGCTCGCCCCGGCAGTCGGCATTCGCCTGGCAAGTTCGCTGGGGAGCATCTCGCCCGCATCCGAACCCAAAGGCCACCAGAAGTGATCCGATCGCCCATGACCATGCGTGGTTGTCGATGGATTTCATCTGCATCCCACAACCTCGGCTGTTGACAGAAGATTACCCGAAGACCGGAACGCAAATAAAGTCCACTCCAGGAGAGTGACGATCTTCGGGCACTCGTTGGTGTGATGAATAAAGAAAATGAGCGTGACTCAGTCCGACGAGAATCCATCGCTCCGGGCGACCTGCCGCTCGCGAAGTAGAGCATATCGCATGATGGCATCCTCGTGGACCTGGGCGAGCGAACGGAACTCCACAGCTGCCCCCACCTGCTCGTCCGGCCGGCCCTCCGTTTCGTCGATGCGAATGACTTCCCCAATCGCCAGGATGCGACGGGTGTGGATGTTCGGAAGCTCGAGTTGGATCTCCAGCAGTTCTTCCTCCTGAAAGTCGCGCTCGACCTCGCTCCGAGCGACCCAGAAGCCCCGATCGTTGATTGTGATCCAGCGCGAGGGCATCCCTTCGTCGCCTTGGCGTTCGACGACGCGCTGAAGTTCGGTCAGTTTACGGCGGATCGCCCGGACCTCGTTCAACATCAGAGCAGCTTCGCGATCGAGTTCGTCGCTGCGCTCGTCCCAGTGAGCTCGGCCGTCGGTCGAGGTATCGGATTCGACGACGGCGAGATCGAGGATGCGGGACTCGATCTCTTCCATTTCGTCCTCTTCGATCACGCGAAACTTGCAGGGAAGTAAACTGCGCGCTCGAACGGAGCTCCGACGATCGTTCTGGGTGTTCGTGCGATCGAGGTAGTTTTGTTGTGACATGCGGCGAGCTCCTCTCGAGATCGAGGCTCAAGCGTGGAGTATCGTCTCCATTAGGGCATGGAGCATCAAAGTTCGTCGGCCGAAGGAAGCTCGTCGGAGCTCGGAAGCTCGTCGTCGTCCGATGAAGTATCGTCCGACTCCGAGGGGGTCGAGCTCTCCGACTCTGACTCTGACTTCGACTCCGACGACGAAGACGACGGTTGTGCATTCGACTCCGAAGATGCCCCCCCCTCGGAGGAGGTTTCGATCGTCTCTTTGTCGCCTCCCCGGTATACCGAAGCAGCCTCTTGTTTGAAGACGACGTACGAGTTGGCGACGATCGAGGAATCGAGCTGAAGGTGACCGGGCTCGTCGCTCTCGTCGACGACACTCCCCGTCAGAACGTGGCCGTTGTCGAGCACGATCTGATCCTGGTTACTCAGATTGGAGGGGGGGCCCTCCTCAGCCCATGAGGTCGATTGGACACGGCTCTGCGGGAGGGCTCGCACCTCTCCAAATCGCTCGAGCACGAAGAAATCGGGATTTTTGGCGACGATGTGGGCTCGAACCTCATCGCCGTTCTGGAGCGTGATCGTATCAAAGGGAACTGGCTCGCAGTTGTCCGGACAGACGTTGTCGACCTCCGTGAACGAACGGAACTCGACGGCCGAGGCCGTTATCGAGACTCCGCACACGAACAGGGTGACAGCGGCAGCGAGACCATATCGCACGCCCCTTTTGCGATTTGCCTCCATTCCGTATCGTACCATCACCGGTTCCTCTCGTCGTAAGTCTGTCGTCACCTCGTCGATCGAGGTCGATTCGAGAGTATGTCTTCCTCGTTTGTTTATACATGTTGAGGCGGTACATCTCAATCGCTCGGGGGGCGCGGCCAGGGCGATCGCGTGAACATGTCCTCCCTCGTCGTCGCCTCGCTCCTTCCCAGAAGGAATCGCTGAAGCAACG
>JAQCND010000533.1 GCA_028274765.1 Bradymonadaceae bacterium | reverse complement strand
CGAGCAGGCGGGGATCATCGGGCTGGAACGCGGCCAATCTCGTCCGCCATCCTCCGGGTCGGATGGCGATTCTGAGGAATGATTCACGTCGATGTGTTGTACATTTGAGGAGGCAAACGTCCAACTATTTCGATCAATGTTGACGTCTTTGGAGGGGCGCCCGTTTGGGGGCTTGCGAGATTGAGGCACCATATATAGCGTGTACGTCTACCGGATTGAACGACATGTTGTGGCATCCGGAATCTCCCTACGCGTAGGAGAGCGTCTCGCCGTCGAGGTAGCCGACCGGGGCCGATCGCAGGAGGCGACGTCCCGAGCCGGCTCCAGCCCGAGCGCTCTCCGAACGGGAAGAAGTGGACGCATACGCTATCACCGCATTCGCACTGGCAACGGGCGCATCCATGTTTGTCGACGTCGAGCAGTACGGGACGTTCACCCTCGATTCCGACTTCCTCGAGCCCTACCAGGACAAACCGGTCGACTGGGGCTACGGCGCACTCTCCTGGGCGACCTACAAACGAACCTACAGCCGAGATGGCGAGGACTGGTGGGAGACCTGCCGGCGCGTCATCGAGGGGATGTTCACGGTTCAGCGCGTCCACTGTCTCGAACGCAACTTACCCTGGGACGACGACAAAGCGACCCGCTTCGCCGAGAAGGCTTACGACCGACTCTTCCACTTCAAATGGACGCCGCCGGGTCGGGGCCTCTGGATGATGGGGACCGACTACATCTATGAGCGAGGCGGGGCGGCTTTGAACAACTGTTTTGCCGGCGAGACAGAAATCATCACCGCCGAGGGCACCAAGACACTCGAGGAGTGCGCCGGCACGACTCAGACCCTGCTGACGCGGCAGGGCGAGTGGGTGGAGGCGCCGATCCGTTCTTTCGGCGAGCAAGAGCTGAGAAAAGTGACGCTCTCTCGACAGGGACAGACGAAGGTCGTCTATGCGACCCCCGACCACCGATGGTTTTCGACCGACCGTCGACAGGCTCATCGCGACAAGGGGTACGTCGAATTCACGACCGACGAGCTCCGACCAGGCATCCACCGGCTCCAGTACGTCTTTGGCAATGGCATCAAGTCGAATACTCCGTCGTCGTTCGGAATCGCCCACGGCATCACATACGGAGACGGGACGTCGGTGCCCGGCGACCGCCATGCCAATCATCTCATGCTGTGCGGGCCCGAGAACCGACAGCTCGCTCGCTACTTCGAGATGTGTCCCAAGACCGAGCGACCGGAGGCCTGCGAGGAGGGAGCCCTTCGTATCGGCGGCTTGCCAAACTTCTTTCGAGAGCGGCCCTCGCTCGATGAGACCAAATCCTATCTGTACGGTTGGCTCGCCGGGTATTTTGCGGCCGACGGAACGTGCAAATCCAACGGACAGGTGCAATTTGCGAGCGCCTCGCGCGAGGATCTCGAGTTCGTGCGAGACGTCTGCTACGTGTTGGGCATCGGGACGTACAGCATCTGTGAGGAGGAGTGCGGCTCCAATCTGACCGAGGGCGACCGCCAGCGCTCGATGTATCAGTTGACGCTGATGCGAGATACGCTGGACGAGGATTTCTTCCTGATCGACGAACATCGCCAGCGCTTCCGCGACAACCCCGTCGAACAGAAGCAGTACTGGAACGTCGAGGCCGTTGAGGAGACGGATCGCAGAGAAGAGGTCTTTTGCGCCACGGTCGAGGGCAAGGGGGCCTTCGCACTCGCCGACAACATTCTGACCGGCAACTGTGGGTTCGTCTCCACCAAGAGCATCGACGAGGATTTCGCCTCGCCATTCACCTGGATGTTCGGGATGTCGATGCTCGGCGTCGGGGTGGGCTTCGACACCCGCGGCAAGGGCGAAGTTCGCATCCAGGCGCCCGACCGAGCCTCCGATACCCACGTCATCGGCGACAGCCGCGAGGGATGGGTCGAGGCCCTGGAGCGTCTGCTCAACGCCTACGTCGGCGACGACACGCTCCCGGCCGAATGGGACTACTCGGAGATCCGACCGAAGGGCGCACCCCTCGAGTCGTTCGGCGGCACCGCCAGCGGCCCCGATCCGCTCGAGAAGATGCTCGAGACGCTCGAGGAGATGTACGACGCCTATGTCGGCGACCAGGTCGACGCGCAACTGATCGTCGACACGATGAACATCGCCGGTCGATGCGTCGTCGCGGGCGGCATTCGGCGGACAGCCCAGATCTCGTTTGGCGACAAGGACGACGAGCAGTTTCTCGACCTCAAGCTCGACGACGAGAAGGTCCGGGAGTATCGCTGGGCGTCGAACAACTCTATCTTCGCCGACGTCGGCATGGACTACTCGGAGATCGCCGAGCGCACCGGCGTCAACGGCGAGCCGGGATACATGTGGCTGGAGAACGCCCGCAAGTACGGCCGCATGAAGGACGAGCCCAACTGGGACGACGAACAGGCCGAGGGAGGAAATCCCTGCCTGGAGCAGACCTTGTGGGATCGCGAGCTCTGTACGCTCGTCGAGACCTATCCGGCCCACCACGAGAGCTACGAGGACTTCCGCGAGACGCTGAAAATCGCCTACCAGTACGCCAAGACCGTCACCCTCATCGGGACACACGACGCCAAGACCAACGCCGTCATGCTCCGCAACCGGCGGATCGGGTGTTCGATGACCGGCATCGTGCAGGCGATCAACAAGCACGGCTACCGGGAGTTCTTCGACTGGTGCGACGAGGGCTACGACTATATCCAGAACCTCGACCACAAGTACTCGGACTGGCTCTGTGTCCCTCGTTCAATAAAAAGCACATCTGTGAAACCGAGCGGAACCGTCTCGATTCTGGCAGGCTCCACCCCCGGCGTCCACTGGGATCACTCGCCGTACTATCTGCGGCGGGTGCGCGTGGCTGCCTCGCACAACCTCGTCGAGGTCGCTCGCGGGGCCGGCTATCCGGTCGAACCCGATCCGTACGCCGACGACACGATGGTGATCGGCTTCCCCGTGGAGGTCGAGGGCATCGAGCGGGGCAAAAGCGAGGTCTCCCTGCGCGAGAAGATCGATCTGGCGGCTCGGATGCAGTTTTACTGGTCGGACAACCAGGTCAGTTGCACGGCGGAATTCGACCCCGAGACCGAGGCCGAGGAGATCCCGCGCATCCTCGAGGCCTACGAGGATCGACTCAAGGGGATTTCGTTCCTCCCGATGGAGGATCACGGCTACGAGATGCCGCCCTACGAGGAGATCAGCGAAGATGAGTACGAGGAGATGATGGCGGGCGTCGACCCCATCCAGGAGGTCGACCTCGAGGGCGATCTCGAGGACAAGTTCTGCGACGGTGCGGCCTGCGAGGTCGACGACGTCGACGGCGAGTAATTCGCTCGATGCGGCGGTCCCGGTTCGGGGCCGTCCGAACCGACAATGTCTCTCAGACATCATCGGGCGCGTCGCTTCCGAGTGGAGCGGCGCGCCCTGTCGTATCTCTTCGGGAGAAGACGTTTCCATGGCTCGAACAGCCATTCGAGTCCGGTTCACTCTGGGTCACCGAGGAGGAACCAATCCGCATCCGGGATGGACCAGTACCCGAGGTGTCATTCCTCGTCGGAGAGCGGCGAGTCCGGCTGGCGGAGGAGTTCGGAGTCGGGCAGTTCGCCGGTCAGGGACTTCATGAAGGAGACGAGGTCGTCGATCTCGCGGTCGGTCAACCCGAGCGGTTCGAGCATCTCCTCGCGGTGGCCGACCTCCGGCACTTCATTGAGGGTCGAATAGAAACGCACGACCTCTTCGAGCGTCTCGAAGTGGCCGCCGTGCATATAGGGCGCCGTCAGCTCGACGTTGCGGAGCGACGGCGTCTTGAACTGCCCACGATCCTCAGATCCCCGTTTGAGGAACTCGATGCGGTCGGCCTCGCGGCCGTCGGGCGCGTCGCTGTAGGGGCCGGTGGCATTGAATGGACTCTGGCGTACACGCTCAACGCCCCGGTATCGGCCCGGATCGCGGTCCTTGAGCCAGGGACGTTCGCCGAGCCCGAGGTTGTGGAAAGTCTTGTCGCTGAACAGCGGTCCGTTGTGGCACCGCATACAGCCCGCTTTGCCGATGAAGAGCTTCAATCCTCGCTTGGCCGACGGCGAGATGGCTCGCAACTTCTCGTCGTCGCCCGCTTCGAGCCCCTCGACGTACCGGTCGAAAGGGGCCTCGCCGGCGGTCAGCTTCCGCTCGTACGCGGCGATCGTCTTGAGCACGTTGGCGAAGATGCGATTGACCGTCTCGCGGTCCCCCTCGCGCATCTGTTGCCACGCTCGATGGGCGGGATGGTCGGGGGCGTTCGGGATGGGGCGAGCCTTCTTGGGGAAACGCTCGTCGTCCGAGAGCGCTCCGGGGAGCGGCTCGAAGATGCTCTGATAGGCTCGCTTCAGCTCCGGGTGTTCGTAGACGTGGCGCACGACAGTCGTCCGCGAGATACCGTGTTCGCTCGGATTCTCGAGGGGGCGAGCCGCCTGCAACCAGAGCGAATCGGCCTTGCCGTCCCAGTCGAACCAGCGATGATACGCCGCATTGAGAACGCTCGGCGGGTGCCGCGGCGTCGTGCCGATGCCATGCCCGAGGCGCCTCGGCGAGCTGAAGCCATGGCTGGGGTCGTGGCAGCTCGCGCAACTAACCTCGTTGTTGGCGGAGAGACGCTCGTCGTAGAAGAGAAACTGCCCCATGCGCGCCGCCTGCTCATCGTCGGCGACGGCGTTAGTCGGGGCGTCGGGGACCTCCGGAAGCGGCGAGAGGGTGCCGATGCGCTGAACCTGCTCGGCGGTGAATCGGCCGTCGACACGATCGGTCGCGGCGCTGGAGTCGTTCGAGCGCTGGCAGGCCGCTCCGATGAACACGAGCCCCGCCATGATGACAATACTTGTCAGAGAACGGTCCATGCGCATCCAAAGAGGCATCGTGAAACGTCGATCGCTCGGCCTCCCGGGAGAGTCGGCGAATCGAGTCCGCGATGGAGGACGAGACGTCGATTACGGCTGACAGCAGTACATTTCGAAGCTGGCCTCGTCGACTCCGTCGGGTCCGTTGACGAGGACGTGGACGACCCATCGTCCATCTTCACCGGCGCCCTGCATGTGGAACTTCACGCCGCGCACCCGGAAGACGCCCGGCTTCACCTGCTCCCACTCCGGTTGAGTCTTCATCCCGTGGCCGTGAGCCGGCATGACGGCGCGCACCTGGTCGAGCGAGACGTCTTCGAGGGGCGTCTCGTCGTCTTGGGAATCGTAGACGCGCACCTCGAACTCGAACAGCTCCTGAAAGGGAACGGGATTGGGCTCGGGGGCGAGCTCGACGTAATAAGTCCCCCGCTCGGTGGCGCCTCTCCGGGACTGATCGTCCGGGATGTCGGAGGGGGTCATCTCGTCGTCTTGCGACTGCTCGGACGAAGTCGATCCCTTCGACTGGGACTCGGAGGCGCGGTCGCACCCCGTCGTGTAGCCTCCGATCAGGAGGACGGCGATCAGAGTGAAGAGTCGAACCGTGGAGCGTCCGTGGTACGCCATGGGCTCTCGTTTGGGGAATCGGGAAGGGGCTCTGGAAAGGACTCTCAATGCAAGAGAGATGTGTCCCATCAATACTACAAACCGCGATGTAACAAGATTCCCTATGTACATAAATAGACTAGACTTTCGCCATGTTACGCAGCCTTCCGCTCCGACGTGTCGTCAGACGGGGCATGAGTTGTCCGATACCCCTCTTCAGTCGGGGTCTGCCATAACCCCTCACCCTCCATCTGGCGGCGAAACGCCTCGAGCATGTCCCGGAAGCTGATCCCTGCTTTCTGAGTGTACCATGGAGCCAGGTTTTTGGCCCGCTGGAGGTCGGCTTCGGGGCGGCCGTGTTCGAGGTACCACCGAATCACGAGTCCATAGGTCATCATCCCGAAGGGCACGGTCCGGCGCGAGGCGGTCGGCTCGCGGCCCTCGGGCGCCGACGGGCCCGGCTCGTTCGGATCGTTGGGCTCGTCGCCCTGGGCGAATCCATTCTGGACCGACGAGATGCGCATCTGCTGTTTGCAATTGCGAAAGGCGACTTCGAGACCCCACCGCCGGCAGGCCGGGCCGAGGACCTCTGAGACCTCGGCGTCGGGCGCCGTTCGCACGAAGTAAGCATCGTCGTACGTGCCGGTCGGATCGCGAATCAGCACGACCGTCAGACGGTCGTCGGCGTGGGCGCTTTTCCACTGGACTTCCAGCCACTTGACCTGGAGGGTCACCGTCTTGCCGTACATCTCGACCCCCTGCTGAAACCAGGGGAGCTTGTCGGAGTCAGCCAGCTTCTCGAGGGTGCCCAGCCGGTCGCCCCATTTGCGGGGACGTCCGATCGAGTTGGGCTCGAAGTCCGGGTCGTAGACGACGTTCCCGGCCTTCAGACGCCCGACAATCTCGACCGATTCAGGACGGTCTCGCAAGATCGTCTTGCAGGTGTACTCCTGATCGACGGCCACCGTCAGCTGGCGGTCGGGCCACCACTCGGCGGCCATGTCGATCAGTTCAGCGGCCAGTTCCGTCCGTTTCGTGTAGTCCTCCTCGGGACAGGTCTTTTTGCTTCGATACAGCCGAAAGCCGACGGGCACGGCCAGTCCGCCGGCCTCGACGGCGTCGATCGGAACCCAGAGGGCGAGGACGACGACGTTGAGGCCGAAGTTGAAGCGGGTCTCGCCCTCCTCGGACGCGTTCGAGTCCGAGCCGTCGCGATGCATGCCGCCTCCGAGCAGACGGGGCCCGCTTCGCCGCTGGAGGGTATCGTCGACCATCAGCATGAGGTCATCGTCGGGGAGGTAGCCCTCGAAGGCTCGAGCGAGTCGACGTCCCATCGGCTCGAGGTTCCACTGTGCCCGTGTAAACAGCCGGTAGAAGACCGAGAAGTGTTTGGGCTCTCCCTCCGAATTGCGGGGGACCAGATCGGACATGTGGCGTCGGACGCGCAGAAAATTCGAGATCTGAGCGCGCCCGGATGTCTTGATCCAGGCGAGCATGAGGTAGCGAGCATTCTCGAAGCTCGGGCGAGTCCACACGGACGAAAACAACTGGACAAGCGACAGAATGGTGCCCATTCTTACACTCCCGGTCTGTGGGTTCGGTTTGGTTTTCAGGCACCATTCTTCGTACTCCAGACCGGGTTTTTCTGTCTATCGACTCCTCAAAATGGCGAAACCCCAGGATAGTATCCCTGCCGAGAAGCTTCATCTTCAAACGCTTCCGGCACCGACGCATCCGGCCGATGCGACAGCGCTTCGATGATGGCGACGTAGCGTTGGGTGCGACGCTCGTCGCCGAGGTCGGCATCACAGACGTCGTCCTCTGGACTGTATGCGTCCCACTCGTGGATATCCTCGCTCACGCTGATCTCCCGGGTCTGTCATCATCATTCGATTCAGGCAGCTTCGC
>JAQCND010000528.1 GCA_028274765.1 Bradymonadaceae bacterium | reverse complement strand
GGATCCGAACGCTCGGGCTCGGCATTTAGATCGAGTTCGGCGAGGAGATTCAGGACGTGATCGTCGCCGGGGTCGATGCATCCGAGTACGAGCCCGATGTCCTCATCCTCGAAGTCGTTTCGTGACTTCTCCTCACCGTAGTGCATGGTCTCGGGCTCAAGTACGCCGACGTCAGCCATGATCGAGGCGAACTCATCCTCGACGCTCTTCGCCGTAATCGCAGTGCGGACCTTGTCGCGACCGTACTGCTCGACGAACTGCTCGAGGACGGCCTCTGTCCCAAGACAATCGAAGTACTCCCCGCTTGCGAGGGGCCGGGTAGCATCGCCGACCTGAACGACGCGAAGGCCACGCTCGTAGCGACGCCAGAGCTGGCGCTCCTCGGGGTCAAGAACCTGCCAATCCTTGATCCACGGGACGGTGTTGGCCTGCCACTTCGGGAGCGCTGGATGGGCGTCGAGGCCGACCACGCTCCGGGCAGCGTTGAAATCCGGGACAACGCGAACGGTGCGAACCTCGTTGGACTCGTCGAGGACCACCGACACCCACTCGCGATTCCACTCATCGGCATCGTGAACGCCGGCGTCGAGCCGCGGCGGCTCGTAAGGCGTCTTCCCGACACGACGCTGGTTTGAGCGCGCTTCGGCGTTGAAAATGGCCCGCGCGAGCGCTGGCGCCAGGATGTGGGCGTCGGCCTCCTGGAAGTACCACTCCCGCTCGGGCTCGGCCTGGAGATCACCTTCGAGGGCGTCTCGTTCGTTGGCGGCGTCGTCACCGTAGCCATCGTAGCGGGCAAGCTGGACGAACGCCTCCCAAGTCTGGACCGTCGCGTCGACGTGACGGAGGTACGCACCCACGGAGCGCCGAACTCGATCGGTCGAGAGGTCCTGGACGTAGTCAGGCTCCTCGTCGATGACGAGGTTGTTGTGCATCCGGACCCCGGGCGCGTAGGCGAAGTTGTGCGTCGCGATGATGAGTGGATGGTCACCCTCGCGGTAGCGATCCCATTGTGAGATCGCGGGGCAGACCGACGGCTCGTCGACGAAGTCGCCATCCTCCTCGTCGTAGTAGGTCTCGCCCGAGCAGCACGGGAGATCTCGATCCTGATCGTTGTTATCCTCGAGGTGACGGTGCGCGGCCGAAAAGGGAATCCCCCGACCGTCACACATGGCGTCGAGCCACTCGGAGGCGGGCTCGCCCTCGATCGTGATTGGCTCGTAGTCGAGCTCGTCAGTGGCGTCACGATCACTCGGCGGGTCGTAGTCACCAGCCGCGACAGGGCAGGCTTCGTGGCGTGACTGCAGGAGCATGTAGTCGCCGCCATGTTCTTCGGCGACCTCGACGGCCTCGTCGCGAGCGTCACGCGTTTCAAGGAGGTGGATCACCGGCCGGTTCCCGGTGAGATCATCGCGAGCGCCCCACCGTGTAGATGCCACAGTGTGGGTCTTTCCGAGCGATGTGGGCGCGTCGACGACGCGGTGGTCCTCGTTGCGGAGGACCTCGTCGATCGTTTCCTGGAGCTGGTCGCGCGCCTGATCGGTCGTCGGCCAGTCGAGGCCACGCTTGCGCGCTGCGCGGCGCCGCTCCGCTGGTGAGAGCGCGTCGAGCTGTCCGAGGGGGAGGGTTCCCGTTGG
>JAQCND010000523.1 GCA_028274765.1 Bradymonadaceae bacterium | reverse complement strand
CGGCGGATCTGGCGTTCGAATCGCTCGAGGCGAGGCTCGAACAGCAACAGGAGGGACCTCGAAAGCTCGGAGTGGACTCCGAGACCGAGGAGCCGGTTTACCTCAAAAACGGACCGTATGGCCACTACATCCAGCGGGGCGAGGATACCGAAGACAGTCCCAAGCCGGAGCGCGAATCGCTGCCGGACGAGCTCGACCCCGAAGACGTGACGTTCGAACAGGCGGAGATGCTTCTGGCGCTCCCCCGGGAGATCACCGAACATCCCGACGACGGCCAACCCGTCGAGTCGGGAGTCGGGCGCTACGGGCCGTACATTCGCCATCAACGCGAGGACGCCAAAGCAAACTACGAGAATCTCGACAGTCTCCGGGAGGTCTTCAGCATCTCGGCCGACGAGGCCATCGAGCTTCTCGAAGACGACGACGATGACGACAATCGCAACCTCATTCAGAGCCTCGGCGAGGATCCCGATTCCGGCGAGTCGGTCCGCGTGCTCGACGGCCGATACGGCCCCTACGTCAATCTCGGAGATACCAATGCGTCGGTCCCCGACGAGCTCGACCCCGAAGGGGTGACGCTCGAAGAAGCGCTCGAACTCATCGAAGACAAGTGAGCGAGCGCCTGATCGCACCGCGTCACCACGTTGGAGAGGACGTCGGCCCGGTGAAGGGATCGCCGCCCTTCCTGCCAGCCGGTCGCTGTGTCATGCCCCCTCGGACGGAACGAGTCGCACCGAGCGACGGGACGAAGGGCTCGACTCACCGGAATCGAGGAGACGGATCGAACGTGCGATCCTCTTGCTCCTCGAGGTCGGGCGTCCAGAGCGTGCGCTCCATCTGAAGACGGAGACGTCGCCGCTCGCCGGCCTCGATGTCGACATCAAAGCGGCGTGTGATGTAACCGTCGGCGCGCAGTTCAACCCGATACCGTCCCGGCTCGACCGGGACGGTCCCTTCGACCCAGCGGGCGACCGTCCCGCGATAAGCACCATCGATGTAGAGTTCCGTCGACGGGGGGTCGACGTCGAAGACCAGGTGAGCGCGTCTCCCCTGCTCCGGAGCGTCCGGGACGGTCTCCACCGCCGTGCATCCCCATCCGCCCCATACGGCTCCGAGCAGGGCGAGACTCGTCCAGCCATACGAGAGGAAACTCTGTTTGAAGCGAAGCGGCGTATCCACGACAGTTGCGGATTCTTGTGTTCGAGACGGGGATCGTCTAGAATCTTGACATTGTCCCGCCCCTCTCTCTACAAGCGGGATGCGCGACAGGTGCACGTGCATTTGGGTCCGACAGAGTGACTCGACAATGTTGCTCGCGGTCCACGCGTAACACGTCGGGCCTGTGAAAGTCGACATGGCTCCGATTGGCTTCTGTCGACCGCACCCGACGACAGCCTTTATCGAATTGACGCATCACGGAGGACTTCATGCGCAAAAAAATCAAACTGGTATCGACGGCCGGGACGGGGTATTTTTACACGACCACGAAAAATACCCGGAATACGCCCGACAAGATTCGTCTTAAAAAGTACGATCCCGTCGTCCGGGAGCACGTCGAATTCGTCGAAAAGAAGCTGGATTGACGTCTACGTCGGCCGCTCGAATATCGGCCGAGAATGCGAGTGAGAAGACGACAGTCGAATCGATCGCCGAATATTGTGTTTTAGAGTGACGAGGAATCAACGATGGCACGAAGTGAGAAGTACGGAAGCATCAACTGGAGACGTCGCCGCAAAGTCGATCCCTTCAAACAGAATCCCGAATGGGAGATCGACTACAAGAACCCGGAGCTGCTGAAGCTCTTCGTGACGCGAACGGGCAAGATTCTTCCCGGTCGCATCACGGGTGTCAGTGCGCGCAATCAGCGCAAGCTCCGCAAAGCGATTCTCCGCGCACGGCATCTGGGACTGTTGCCCTACACGACTCACACCAAGTCGTACTGACCCCCTTCCGGACGCGAGTGCCGGGGGAGGGCGCGACGTGCAGCTCCCCCGGTTCCCTCTGAAGTGAGCCTCCCCCTGAAGGCGGCTGCCACCCTGGATTCGTCACGGAGACGACCATGGAGACTGACAGTCATTGCCCGTTGGACGGATCGCGCGCCATTCGCTCGATCCTCGCCGCCCTCCTCGCCTGTCTGGGAGGCGCGGCTCTGTCATGCAACACGCATCCGGTCAGCTACCAGCCTGCCTCGGGCACCGTCGACCGGATCGAAGATACCACGGTCGGGGGAGGAGCCGCCGTCGACATCCTTTGGGTGATCGACAACTCCGGGTCGATGTGCCAGGAGCAAGCGGAATTGCGTGCCAATTTCCGGAATTTCATCGATCAGCTCGGTGGAGAAGCGGTCGACTTCAACATCGCCGTGACCACCACTCAGTACGAGACCCAGTCCGATCGGCGCTTCGACCCCGTCGCTCGACCGGGTCACATCCAGTCGACTCCCTCGCCGGTCACGGGCGCGCTCGACGCCTGCAAATACGCGCCGGATTCTCAGGGGCGGCCGCTCGGCCCCGAATACCGGG
This sequence comes from Bradymonadaceae bacterium, assembly GCA_028274765.1. GTDB lineage: Bacteria > Myxococcota_A > Bradymonadia > Bradymonadales > Bradymonadaceae > CAJXPB01. The sequence continues at coordinate 1,191 of JAQCND010000523.1, read as the reverse complement.
AGAACGTCGACAACCCCGATGACAACGTCAATCCCCCGAACTACAAGCCGATCAGCAACCAGATCAGACAGGCCGTCAACTGCACGCAAAACCCCGATCAATTCGAGAACCTCCTCGAGCCCTCCGAGGACGAGCTGGCGTGCGCCATCGATGACAATCAGGCAGCCTGCAATGCCATCGACAAGGACAGTTCCAAGTTCAACAAGGGCGATCTCTTTCCCCCTCAGGAGGCATACCGCGATATCGACAAGGTCCTGAGGGCGTCCGACCCGAAATACTCGACTGACGACGGGCTCGACAAAGAGAAACTCGCCGAAGACTTTGCGTGCATGAGCTTCGTCGGGACGCGGGGCCGCTCGATCGAGCAGGGGCTGCGCTCGGCCGCCCGAACCGTCAGCCCCGAGCTGACCGGCGGACCGGCCGAACTCTCCCTCGAGGGTACAACCGACGAGGAACAGGGTAACTACGATCCGAACGACGACGGCGAGTCTGAATACAATCCAGATGCGCCCAACCACGAATTCATCCGCCGCAATGCCAGCTTTGCCCTCATTTTCGTTACCGACGAAAACGACTGCAGTCTCCAGCAGAACCTCGCCGAGATTCCCGACGACCGAGAGAAGCGAGGCTGTACCGACAGAGAATGCTACTTCTTTGCCGAACAGGACGATCCGAGCCCGCTGGCGACGGTCGACGAGCTCTACAATCGATTTATGACGAATCTCGCCCAGTCGAAGGGGCTCAGCTACTCACCCGATCAGTCGAACCCGGATGACCCCGATACGCTCGATCCGCAAAACGTCTTGGCCGCCTCGATCCACGGCACCGCCGCTCCCCAAACGGTCAAACAACCCAACCCCCTCACCAGCGACAGCGAGCAGTGTACCAACAAGGGAGACGACTACGTGCTGCCGACCTGTACCAGCAAGGAGCTCGGAGTGGCGCGGACGGGCGGGCGATACGAGGACTTCATTCGCAATTTCGCACGGTCCTTCCCACAACCCAATCCCAATGCCCCGGACGACCCTCTCAGAGGTGAGATTTGTCAGGGAAGTTTGAGTAGTGCGATCGAAGGCATCGGGTCCTTTATCGAGACGGGAGATCGGAGTTGCATCCCGAATCGCATCTTTCCCTGCGAAAGCAACGACGAGTGTCCGCCCTTCGAATTCGGCTCTTCGTCGGAGGATACCT
>JAQCND010000517.1 GCA_028274765.1 Bradymonadaceae bacterium | reverse complement strand
CGCGTTCGGGCCGGTCCTTCGTAGTGCCCGACAAGGCCATCTCACGGATAAGTCCATAGGATACCTGTTCGGCGTAGGGAGAATCGCGGAGGAGTTCGGCAAACCCCGCAACGGCCGCCGCAAACTGGAAGTCTTCGGAGGTCTCATAGAGGTCTTGTTGCACCTCGTCGCGGGCCAGCTCGAAGGCCTGTTCGCTGGCCTCCTCGCCGTTGGGCTCCTTGTGACGGATGCGTACGGTGGCCAGTCTCCCTTCGGCCTCGGGACGCACGTCGATCTCGTAGAGCGCCGTTACCGTGTGCCCGGCGCCGATTTCCCCGGCGTCGACGTCTTCGTTGCGGAAGTTTTTATCCTTGATGTCGCGGTTCTCGTAGCCGATCAGCCGGTAGCGCGGGACCGCCTCGTCGTTGAACTCGACCTGGATCTTGACGTCCTTGGCGATGACGTGGAGCAGGCCGTCGAGTTTCTCGCCGAAGAGCCGCTCAGCCTCGTCCATCGTGTCGATGTAGTGGTAATTGCCGTTGCCCTCGTTGGCGAGCTGCTCCATCATCGTGTCCTTGTAGTTGCCCATGCCGACCCCGATGGTCGAGAGGCGCACGCCTCGGTCGACGTACGACTCGATCTCGTCGAGCATCCCCTGGTGCGATTGCGTCCCCACGTTGGCGTCGCCATCGCTGACGACGATGACGCGGTTGACGTGGTCGGGGTCGAGATTCTTCGACGCCATCTCGTAGGCCATCTTCATTCCCGAGCCCATGGCGGTTGATCCGCCGGACTCGAGATTCCGGATTGCGCTCAGAATCTTCTCTCGATTGGTGACGCCCGTGGGCTCGAGGACCTTTTCGGTGCTGCCGGCGTACGTCGCCAGCGCCACCGTATCCCGTTCGTTGAGCTGGCGCGTCAGATACTCAAGCGCCTGTTTGGCGAGGGGGAGTTTGTCGGACTCGTTCATCGACCCCGATGTATCGATCAAAAAGGTCAAATGATAGGGTTTGCGAGTCGCCCGTGTCACCCGCTTCCCCTGGACCCCGACGCGCATCAGCCGGCGCTGCTCTCGGGTTGAAAAGGGACTCGGCGCCGCCTCCAGATCGACCGTGAACGCTCCGGACTCCGGCTGGGGATAGTCGTAGTCAAAGTAGTTGACGAACTCCTCGACGCGCACCGACTCGGGGGGAGGTATCCGATCGTTGCGGAGTTTCTCGCGAGCGATGGTGTAGCTTCCGGTGTCGACGTCGACGGCGAAGGTCGACTTGGCGTCTTGACTGGTCTGAATCATCTCGTTGACGCCGTAATCCTCGTATTCTTCGGTGTTGGGGCGGTCGTTTCGGTCGCGAGGGGGCTCCGAGGGCGAGGGCGAGCTCGGCTTGCGGCTCTTGGTCGCTTCCGTCTTGCCGAGTTGATCGATACTGGCTTCGCTCCCCGACGAAGGCGAGTTGTTGTTGGGGGCACGCGAACCGGTCGACGGCGAGGGCGCTCCGGTGCTCTCGTTGCTTCCCCCTCCGTAGACGACCTTGCTCTCGACGCCGCGGTTGGCGCTCTGGAACTTCTCGCTGACGGTCGAGCCGAATACCTTCAAGAAACCGACGCCCGCGACGACCAAAAGAAGGGCGAGCGCGGCATATTGCCAGAATGGAGTGCTCGACGATGCGTCGGGGGACTCGGATGGCGTCTCGCCTGCCGGTTCGCGTTCGGGCCGTGAGGAGGATGCGTCATTCATGGCTGGGCTCGCTTTGCATAGAGCGAATGAGTCTATCGACCGGAGAGGCTGAACTCGAGAGCGTTCGAGTCGTATGGCCGTGTTGCCGTCTATTTGTCTCACACCATATCAGAACGCATCTCATAATATCATAGAAATGGATTGAATGTGATATAGCGTTGCTCCCCCCGAATACGGCATAGTAAGTTGGAACGGAGGACGAGAGGGCCATCTGCGACCTGCCGACGCAACAAAACAGCCTTCACGGCCGATGATCATCAGCGAGCTGTCAGGTGGATGGAAGGAAGGAGTTCGCCGCACCCTCAGCAGGCGGGCTGCTGGCCTCCTCCTCGAGGAACTGGCCGGTTTGCGGCGAGCGGCGCGCATGTGGACGCGCCAGAGGGTTGTTAAGGCGGACTATATCTCGACGATGATCGTGTCACTGTAAGGCAGCATGTTTGAGGGGCAGATGTTGCGGTCCCGGACGGAGTGAACGACGACGTTGAAGAGCACGGATGATCTCTGGCAATGTATTGTTGTGAAGCGCGACACGTCTGGTGAGCATCGCTTGAGACGCGGGAGTCACCGATCATCTCGAACTGCGGGGAGGTCCCCCGATGACGACACGATACGATCTCGTACTCGTCGCCGCAGCGGCAGTCGCGACGTGCTCGCTGGCCTTTGGCATCCAGCGACCTTCGGCCGAGACGGGGGAGGCCTCGAAGGAGTCGACGTCTGGAGCCGAAACCACCGAGGCGACTGCGTCCGAATCCCAATCGGGCGACGACGAACAGCGCGTCGAGCTGGGAGAGGTCGATTGGCATCGAGACTTCGAGGCGGCCAGGGCGGCGGCTCGCGAGCAGGACAAACCGATGTTCGTCCTCTTCACCGAGGTGCCGGGCTGTGCCACCGTTCGGGGCTTCGGCCGGATCGTCCTCTCCGATGCGTTCATCGTCAACGTCATCGAGTCGCATTTCGTGCCGGTCGCGATCTTCAACAACGTCGAGGGCGAGGACCGCGAGGTGCTGGAGTCGTTCGACGAACCGACCTGGAACAACCCCGTCGCTCGGATCATCGAGCCCGATCGGACGGCGCTCGCCGACCGATTCGCCGGTCCCTACAGCACGACGGCGCTGCTCGAGACGATCGGCGAGGCGCTCGAGGAGGCTAAAGGAAAGATACCGACGTATCTTCAGCTTCGCGACCGTGAGCTCTCCTCCCGTGGCCATCGCGAGACGGCCATCTTCAACATGTACTGCTTCTGGAGCGGCGAGGCGGGACTCGGTCGGCTCGACGGGGTGGTCCGCACGCGTCCCGGCTTTCTGGAGGGAACCGAAGTCGTCCGCGTGACTTACGATAGCCGGCAGACATCGTATGAGAAGCTACTGGAGGCGGCCAAGTTGAGCGGGGCCGCCAGCAGCGTCTTTGCGACCTCCGAGAAACAGTTCGAGACGGCCGAATCGGTCTTCGGCGACAGCGTGGAGCTCACCCGCGAGGACGTTCGCGTGGCTGACGACGATCGCAAGTATCATCTCCAGCACTCGCCGTGGCGCGCCGTCGAGATGACGGAACTCCAGCGCACCCGCGTCAACTCGGCCCTCGAAGCCGACCGCGACCCGCGCGAGTATCTCTCACCGACACAGCGCGAGCAGGTGGAGTGACGAACGTATTCGCGTCGCATCCTTCAAACAGGGCTCTCCCGAGACACGCCTTCACGTGTCATACGACGTCTTCTCTCGACTCGATCCCGACCTCACATGCGATGGCAACCTGCAACAACTGTGGCAACAATTTCGATCCGAGAGACCAACGATGCCCCCAGCTGTGGGGCGGAGGATGCCCTCACCAGTACGAAGAATTTCAACTTCGAGAAGGGGTATGACGAGTCCTTTCAGGATCGCGACATCGACGGCATCGAGGACGAATCCAAACTGAGCCTCGCGATCAGCTAAACGCCATTTCATACGATTGACTCAAACATATGCATCACATCTTACTTGCTCCCGCCCCGTTCGGGGCTCGGATAGGGGGGCATCTCTGCCTTCGATCTCCGGGCTCACGCCCGGAGCCTGGTGCTGTCGCCGCCTTCGGCGGCTCTCCAGGCGCCCATCGATGCAGGTCGATGAAACAGCGTTTAGTACGAGGCGGGCATCTTCTCGATCGAGGAGGCGGCCGAAAAGGTGGGGGCCTCCGTCGACGATCTGATATCGGTCTTCAAGGAGTTGGACGTCGAACTTCGTCCGCCTCACTCGGAGGACTCCCGAGGTGACGTGGAGTGAGGACAAGTCACCGAGCAGTCACATGCTGAACGTCAGACGTCATGGAGTATTGGACCAGATGCGGAGTGTTCCACTCTCGGTGCCGGCGGCAACCGCCATCGTACCGTCGGAGTTGCGTACGGTCGAAAGGTTGGTCGACAGGGGTGCATCGAGCGGCAGCGACCAATCGGTGTCGGCTCCCGCGTCGGTGCGATGGACGGCGCCCAGTCGAGTGCGGGACTCGCTCGGTACGAGGAGTTCGACATGCTGATCGCCATCGAAGTCACCGGCGACGGCTAGATCCAAATTGCGCGAGCCGATGTCGTGAGACGAGTAACCGCTCAGTCGGGCGACGATCTCGAGCTGGTCTCCGCGTTTGCGGTAGAATTCAACGGTTCCGCCGATGTGGGGCGTCCGAATGTCGGCGATCTCGAGCTCACCTCCGGGGCCAAAGGGTGCGACCGCCAGTTGGTGGCGCCATCGAAATCCCCGCCCGATAGCGGGGCCTTCGGCGAGACGTTGGCCCTGCTCGTCAAAGGCCACGATGCGCGCTCCCCGGTCGGGCCCGGCCGTCGTGACGATCACGTCGCGGTTGCCATCTCCGTCGATGTCACTCCAGATCGGGGCCAGACCCTCGACGACGCGATCCTCGGGAAGCGATATCTCCTCGACGACGTTCGGCGGACGTCCGGTCTCCACGAGAGCGATGCGCGAAGCTTCGATGTCGTCCCCTAGGACTCCGTGTGCGTATCGCTCCGTGGCGCCGGCGAGTACCAGGAGTTGTCCCGATCGATCGTGTAGGATGCGAGCGTCCGGAGGGACGTCGAGGTCGAACCGGGTCCGCTCGGCACTGCCTCGGCTCAGGACCAGCTCTCCCTGCTTGCTCACCGAAGCCAGGCCGCGACTATCCCCCAGTGGCACGGGAGGCGTCAACGCCGAGGACGAATCACTCGGGAGTCCCATCAACTGGACACGACCTCTCTGCGCTCGCACGAGAGGAGGCGTCTCCGCGGGGAGACGAGCGGGGGAGGTATCGACACGTCGATCTGATGTCTCAGTGAGTGCGAACGTCTTCGCTCGCCCATCTTCGAGGATGACCGTCCAGCGTGTGGTTCCCCTCAACGTCGTCCCCACCACCCACTTCGGGGTGCCGTTCAGATCGAGCGTCACGGGTTCGACAGTGTCGATCTCTCCCCGGCCTTCGAGGTATCGATTGCCGTTGGCTCGGATGTGAGTGTAACCGAGCCGAGTCGGCGACATGGCGATGGTGTCTCGGTGAGAGCTGGTGTCGCCACCGTCGTGAGACGGTCTGTTCCGCACGGGAGCGTCTCGGCTCGTATCGGGAGGGGTGGCGTCGTCTCGTCTGCGCGGGGAATCGAACGTATCGAGGGGATCGACGGTGTGAGTATCGACGAGCTGGGAGTCGGGCGAGTGATGTGCTGATGAAGAGTAGGGCATGGTCTCAGACGACTCGGAACAGGCGACAGCGCCCCATGCGAGCGCCGTGAGCGCCAACGTCCACCACGTCGTCGAGGGCTCGGAGGAGTAGATGTTCATGTCACGAGGGGGGAGGGTTCGAGGAGCGACGTATTGACCGAGTGGAAGGAGGTGGCTGAATATATCGTCATCGCGCTCGACGATCCCGCAGACAATATCGGTATGCCAATGGTCGAGGGCACGAGGGGACGGTGCTCGGCGACGAGTCCATCTCGTGGCGGATGCGATGCCAGTACAGTATCACATACTGCCATTTTGGACTGGCATCATGGAATCCCGGAGGGGTATCGGCGGGAGGAGTTCATGCGAGACAACATGCGTTTGCTTCCTACGCCTCTCCCGTCTGGACTCGCCAGAGGTCGGCGTAGGTGCCGTTTTGTTCGAGAAGTTCCTCGTGTGTGCCCTGCTCGGCGATGCGTCCCTCCTCCATCACGATGATTCGGTCGGCGTGACGGATCGTCGAGAGTCGATGAGCGATGATCAGCGTGGTGCGTTCCTCGGTGACCCGCCGGAGTGAGCGCTGGATGGCCGCTTCGGTTTCGTTGTCGACCGCCGAGGTCGCCTCGTCGAAGACCAGCACGGGCGGATCTTTGAGAAGCGCCCGGGCAATCGAGAGTCGCTGTCGCTGACCGCCCGAGAGGGTCTCGCCCCGCTCGCCGACGGTCGTCCCATAGGTCTCGGGGAGGGCGTCGATGAATGCATCGGCTTCGGCTGCCCGAGCGGCGGAGACCATCGCCTCGTCGTCAGCGTCGAAGCTGCCGTAACGGACGTTGTCGCGGACGGTCCCGTGAAACAAAAAGACGTTCTGGCTCACCAGTCCCAGGCCTCGTCGCAGGGACTGGAGGTCGTACTCGGAGACGTCGACGCCGTCGAGTCGAACCTCACCCTGCCGAGGGTCGTAGAAGCGAAAGAGGAGATTGACAAGCGTCGTCTTGCCCGAACCGGTCGGTCCGGCGATGCCGATGGTCGCGCCGGCCGGGATCTCGAGGTCGAAGTGCTCCAGCACGGGCTCGCGGTCGGGATAGGCGAAGGTGACGTCGTCGAAGGTGATGGTGCCTTCGATCGTCTCGCCGTCGAGCTCGCGGTCGCCATCGTGCAGGGCCGGTGGATTGTCGAGCAGATTCAGGATGCGCCGGGTCGACGCCATCGCGCGCTGATAAAGATCGAAGGTCTCGCCGAGTCGGGTCAGCGGCCAGAGGAGG
>JAQCND010000512.1 GCA_028274765.1 Bradymonadaceae bacterium | reverse complement strand
ATCCCGGCGAGGGATCTTGGTTGTGGGTCTGGCGATACAGAAATTTCGGCTCCAAAAAGAGGACCGGATCCTCGCAGCGAATCGCCGTGCGAAGAAGCCCGTTGGCGTCGGCCGCCGTCGAAGGAAGCACCACTCGAATGCCCGGCGTCTGGGTGTAGAGCGTCGCGCCGGACTGGCTGTGATAGGGTCCCCCCTGGATGTAGCCGCCGATGGGGACGCGCACGACCAGCGGTGCATCGAAGGCGTTGTTCGAGCGCCATCGCATGTTCGACATCTCGTTGCGCATCTGCATGAAGGCCGGCCAGATGTAGTCGAAAAACTGGATTTCGACGACGGGTTTCAACCCGCGCGTGGCCATGCCCATGCCGCGCCCGACGATGTTCGCCTCGGCGAGGGGGCTGTTGAAGACGCGGTCGTTGCCAAACTGCTTCTGGAGACCGTGAGTGACCTTGAAGACACCTCCCTTGCCCTTGACGTCCTCGATCTTGTCCTCGTCGGAGACGTCGGCGACATCCTCGCCGAAGACGACGATGCTGGGATCGCGCTCCATCTCGGTGCGGAGGCAGTCGTTCAGCAGGTCGACCATGGTGCAGTCGCCGCGATCGTCCTCCCACTCGGGTTCGGTATCGAACGCCGAGGAGGTGGGATCGACGTCGGGACTGTATTTGTAGTCGAGCACCGTGCTGGGGTCGGGCTCGGGCAGCTCGAGCGCCTCGTCGACGGCCGCCTGGACGCGCTCGTCGGCCTCGTCGCGGATGGCCTGGAGCTCGTCTTCGTCGGCAATTCCCTCGTCGATGAGGAATTCGGGGAAGTTGTCGATCGGATCGCGAGCCTGCTCGCGTTCGCGCTCTTCGGGCGTCTTGTAGGCCTTCTCGTCGTCGGAGACCGAGTGGCTGTAGGGACGGATGACGTGTGCGTGGGCGAGCGCCGGCCCCTGACCGGAACGGATGTAGTCGGCCGCTCGCGCGAGCTCACCGTAACTCTCGACCGGATCGCAGCCGTCGAACTCCGTCACGAGGAGATTCTCGAAGCCGCTGACGCATTTGGAGATCGAGTCGCCCGCCGTCTGAACCGAGCGCGGTACGCTGATGGCGTAGCCATTGTCCTCGATCAAAAAGAGGACGGGGAGTTGGCTGTTGGCGGCCTGATTGACCGACTCCCAGAATTCGCCTTCGCTGGTCGCCCCTTCGCCGATCGAGACGTAGACGATCTCGTCGTCCTCCCAGGCGACGCCCACATCCTGGAGATCTTCGACTTCTTCGATGATGCGGCCGACCTGCGAGGCTCCGACGGCCTGAAGGACCTGCGTTCCCGTACACGAGGCCTGACTGACGATGTTGAGCTCTTCTTGGCCCCAGTGGTGCGGCATCTGACGGCCACCCGAGGAGGGATCGTCCGAGGAGCCCACCGCCTGGGCGAGTACCTCGACGGGCGTGACGCCGAGCTTCAGCGCCAGTCCCAGGTCGCGGTAGTAGGGATAGAACCAGTCGTATCCCGGCTCGAGGACCTTGCCGGCGGCGACGAGCACCGCCTCGTGGCCGGCCCCCGCAATCTGGAAGTACGTCTTTTGCTGGCTCTTGAGCCGCACCTGGGCGTCGTCGAGCCGGCGGGAGAGGTAGATGTAGCGATAGATGTCGAGGAGCTCGTCGTCGTCGAGCCCGTAGTACTCCTCGCGTCCTGGACGATCGGTCTCGACGTCGGCGAGACCGCCAGTGGGCTCGCTCTGGAGCTCGTCTTCGACGGATTCGGTTTCGATGTTGCTCGCCATGGTCGCCCTCGGATGTGAGAAACACGACTCTCGTGCTCGGATGGGTCCGACGTGGCGGCCTCGGTCGTCGAGCACCACCTCCGATGAAGGCCTCTAGAGGCCTTTTGCAACCTGAACCCAGGTGAGCACAAACGAGTGAGTGAAAGTCTGTAACACAAGTCACAGACCCGATAAAGAGTAACGCTTTGATATGCATCGGCATACACTGCCGACATTGAGACTCAACCTCCGGTGCTCGTCTCACTCACGTCGGGCGAGCCTCGCCCGGCGTGAGGCACGATCGAGACGTCAATCCTCGAGCACGAAGTTGAGAATTTGTTCCGGCACATAAACGACTCGTGCGACCGAGACGTCCTCGAGATACCTGGCGATGGAGTCGTCGGCACGTGCCATCGCAACCGCCTCCTCCTGGTCGGCGTCGACGGGGATCTCGATGCTGCCGCGCGTCTGACCGCCGACCTGCACGCCAATCTCGGTGGTCGTCTCTTGCGTCAACGCTTCGTCGTACTCCGGCCACTCGGCCCACGCCACCGATCCCTCTCGGCCGAGGCGATCCCAGATTTCTTCGGCCACGTGGGGCGCGTACGGTGACAACATGATGGTGAAGTCGGAGACGACCTTCTCGGGGATGGAGCCGTCGTGTTTGAACAGGGCGTTGACGAACTCCATCATCGTCGCGATCGCCGTATTGAACCGGAGATCGTCGGTATCCTCCGTGATCGACTCGATCGCCTTGTGGAGAGTCTCCTTGAGTTCCCCCTCGGGCGCCTCCTCCGTGACACGCTCGGAGAGGCCCTCGTCGCCACAGAAGAGCCGCCAGACGCGGTCGAGGAAGCGCCGGACGCCGACGACCCCCTGCTGATCCCAGGGTTTGGTCTGCTCGATCGGCCCCATGAACATCTCGTAGAGCCTCAGCGAATCGGCGCCGTACTCGTCGACGACGTCCTCGGGGTTGATGACATTCCCCCGCGACTTGGACATCTTCTCGGTTTCGACCTCGAGCTCGATGTCGTAGTCGGGGTGCATCGGCGTCTCGTCCTCCCACCGGACGTCGTCGGGCGCGACGACCCGCTCGGCCCAGGCCTCGATCTCGTCGGCGTCGGGGTCGACGAGACTGATCGGCTCGCCCTCCTCGTCTTCGGCGTACAGATACGTCTTGCCCAGGATCATGCCCTGATTGACGATCCGCTGGAAGGGCTCTTGGGTCGAGACATAGCCGAGGTCGTAGAGGACCTTGTGCCAGAATCTCGCGTACAGCAGATGCAGGACGGCGTGTTCGACGCCCCCGACGTAGAGATCGACCGGCATCCACTCGGCTTCGACGTTCTCGTCCCAGGGGGCGTCGTCGAGATCCGGACTCAGATACCGGAGGTAGTACCAGCACGACCCCGCCCACTGCGGCATGGTATTCGTCTCGCGCCTGGCCGGCTGGCCGGTCTCGGGGTCCGTCGTATGGACCCAGTCCTCGGCCTTGGCCAGCGGCGGCTCGCCCGTGCCGGTGGGCTGAAAGTCCTCGAGCTCGGGCAGCTCGACGGGCAGCTCCTCCTCGGGAATGCCCTTGATGGTCCCGTCTTCGAGATGGAGGATCGGAAAGGGCTCGCCCCAGTAGCGCTGACGCGAGAAGAGCCAGTCGCGGAGCTTGTAGTTGACCGAGCGTTCGCCGAGTCCCTCCTGTTCGAGCCAGTCGATCATCTCTTCTTTGGCTTCGTCGACCTCGAGACCATTGAGAAACTCGGAGTTGACCATCTCGCCTTCGCCCTCGTGGGCCTCCTCGTCGAGCTCCCCTCCGGAGACGACCTCGACGATCGGAAGGTCGTGTTGTTGGGCGAACTCCCAGTCGCGCTGATCGTGGCCCGGTACCGACATGATGGCGCCCGTCCCGTAACTCATCAGCACGTAGTCGGCGATCCAGATGGGAATCGACTCGCCGTTGACCGGATTGATCGCGTACGCTCCCGTGAAGATCCCGGACTTGTCGTCTTGGAGTTCCTGGCGTTCCAGCTCCGACTTGCGAGCCGCCTGCTCCTTGTATTCCTCGACCGCCTCGCGACGGGCTTCGTCGGTGATCTCGTCGACGAGGGGATGCTCCGGCGCCAGCACCATGTACGTGGCCCCAAAGAGTGTCTCGGGCCGAGTCGTGTAGACTTCGAGGTCGGCCTCGACCCCGTTGGAGCGCCCGGCATCGATCGCGAAGTCGACGTCGGCGCCCTCGGACCGGCCGATCCAGTTGCGCTGCATGTCCTTGAGATGCTCCGGCCAGTCGAGCTCGTCGAGGTCTTCGAGCAGCCGGTCGGCGTACGCCGTGATCTCGAGCATCCACTGGCGCATCGGCTTGCGCACCACGGGGTGGCCGCCGCGCTCACTTCGACCGTCGACGACCTCCTCGTTGGCCAGCACCGTGCCCAGTTCGGGGCACCAGTTGACCGGCACCTCGTCCATGTAGGCGAGGTCCTCGTCGAAGAGCTGCAAAAAGATCCACTGCGTCCACTTGTAGTACTCGGGATCGGTCGTATTGATCTCCCGAGACCAGTCGTAGCTGAATCCGAGCGAGGTGAGCTGTTCCTTGAACGTCGCGATATTCTCCTTGATGGCTTCGCGCGGGTGAGTGCCGGTCTTGATGGCGTGCTGTTCGGCCGGCAGCCCGAAGGCATCCCACCCCATCGGATGCAGAACGTCGTAGCCCTGGAGGCGTTTGTAGCGCGCAACAATGTCCGTGGCCGTGTAGCCCTCGACGTGTCCGACGTGGAGCCCCGATCCCGAGGGATAGGGAAACATGTCGAGCACGTAACACGTTGGACGGTCGTCGTCGCGCATCTGGAACGTCTCCTCGGCGTCCCAGTAGTCCTGCCATTTGGGTTCGATGTCGTCGGGGCGATATTCGGCCATGAGTTTGCGATGGGCTTGCAGTGGGAGTTCGTCGGCGTACGTCCGATCGCTGGACGGAGACGAGTAGATAATCGAACCGTCCAGATGGTGCAAGGTTCGTCGTGTCTCCAAACCTCGTACGTCCCCCTCCCGACGTCGGCTATGGGGTCAGGTAGACGAGTAGAGGACGAGATACACTTCGCCTCATCTCTCCCTCCGGCGCACCCGCGTGCGCCGCCCGCCGCAGGCCGGCCAAACGCAAAGAGGAGGCTCGAGATGACTCGAGGGGCGTCGACCCGACGACGAGCTCCAACCGAGCACCGACACTCGTCGCTTCCCCCCTCATCGATGATCATCGGCGGAAACGGAGGGTCTGTTGTGTCAACGGGGTTCGAAAGGGCGAATGAGGGCGGAAAAAGGGATGCTCCGCACGGGGATCTGCGTTCGAAGCCTCGGAGTGGTTTGCGTCGCCGGACTCGGGGGGCGTCTCGCGTCGCACCTGTAGCTTGTAACTCCAGGACCATCCCGGAGCATGACATTCTTCGTCGGCGCCCGTGATGATGAACCAGTAAAATCCCGGCTCGAACGTCTCCGCCGGCCATCGCATCGTCGTTTCGAACCGACCCGAATCATCGACCGATATACATCGATCGTGCCACTCTCCCTGCTCGACCGGCTTCCGATGAATCGCCACTTGGGCCTGATCTCCATGATATCGACCTCGAATACGTGTCGAACTCCCGATCTCGAGACTCAGCAAGGGGGTAGCTTCGAGCACGACTCCGTAGTGAGCGAAGGCATCTCGCGGAAGACGAGAGGGTTCCGTCCGACCACAGGGGACATCGAGCTCGTTGTGTGACGTATAACGTGTGTCCGGAATGGCGACGGGAAAACCTCTCGACGACTCCGACGGAAGGCGACCCGGCAGGGTACGATGAGCGGCGTTGGTGATGGCGAAATGGAGATGGGGACCGCTCGAATATCCCGTATTGCCGCAGAGACCAATGGTCTCTCCCCGACAGACCTGTTCGTCCTTCTCGACGAGGGCCCCGAATTGCTGGAGATGGTGGTATTCGGTAAACGAGCCGTCACCGTGGTCGAGGACAACGTAGTTGCCGTCCTCGATACACGAACGGTCGTTACATCCTCGGTTAGAATCGTCTCGAACGTCCCAGACGACGCCATCTCGCGAGGCGACGATCGGCGTCCCGGGCTCACATTTGAAATCGAGCGAATACGCCAGTTCGTTCTTATGAGTTTGATATCCGTGATAGCCCTGCATGATCTCGGTCTCGTAGCCGGGACGGAACGGAAGGGCGTGGGGAGGCGAGGGTTGAGGTCGACACGTACCAGAAGCCGTTAGACGAGCCCCGGCGAGGCACACGGAGGCATCGGGGCGCCATCCGCGACATCCGCTCCCCATGGAGACGAGCCCACACATCCCCAGTCCGAGGATCATCGTTCGGAGCCAGAGCCGCAGAGCTGAGCATTGTCGTCGATCCGTGATCATACTGCATGGATGCCTGGCCCCGGCTCTCCCGGGAGACAGAGAGCGATGTCGCCCTCATTGAGAGAGGATTCACACCACGCGTCTCGACACGAGGCGCGTGTCAGGCGCGACGCACTTCGGGGAGCTCGTCGGGCGCGACGGGAACGGCTCGGGGCTGATCGCCATCGAGATCGGGGCGCGCGAACGCTTGTTCGGGATCGTGCTCGAAGACGAAGATCCAGTCCTGTCGAGAGGCCCGGTGGAGCATCTCGCGCTTCTCTTCGACCGTCTCGAGCGGCTGGATGTCGTACCCCATGACGTAGGGGTCGGCCATGTGGGAGGTCGTCGGGATCAGGTCGGCCAGATAGACGAAGACGTTGTCCTCGGTCTGAATCTTGACCGCCTGCATCCCGAAGGTATGGCCGTGCTGGGGAAGCACCTCGAGGCCGGGGAGAATCTCGTCGATGCCATCGACGAGTCGAAGCTCCGGGGCATCCGAGCGTTCCAGAAAGGCAAAATCCTGCTGTCGATAACTTCCCTCGTCGCGGGGGCTCGGCTCGTGGGCCCAGGACCAGTTGCGCCGTTGAATCCAGTGCGTGGCTTCGGGAAACGAAGCAACTGCTCGCGTCTCGTCGTCATCGGCCCAGTGACTGAGTCCGCCGGCGTGATCGAAATGCAGGTGAGTCACGATCACGTCGTCGATATCTTCGGGGGCGAGGTCGAGACTCCCCAATGCCCCGGCGAGACTCGGATCTTGGTCGCCGATCTTGTAGATGTCGCGCTCGCGATCGTCCCACTTCGTGCCGATCCCGACATCGACGAGCACGTTGCGATCCTCGTACTCGATCAACAGACAGCGGCAGGCGAGGTCGATGCGATTGCGTTCGTCCGGCGGATTGGTCTTCGACCAGAGGGGTTGAGGGATGATGCCGAACATCGCCCCACCATCGAGTCCGAAGGTAGCTTCGACGAGGGGCGTCAGGCGAGTGGGATGAGACTCGTCGGTCATGGTGGAGGAGAGAGACACGTAAG
>JAQCND010000484.1 GCA_028274765.1 Bradymonadaceae bacterium | reverse complement strand
GCAACTGGTGGCCCGGCTCTACACGCGAGATGGCGAGCAGCACGGAGGGGGCGAGGGCGCCTCGACGACCTCCGAAAACATGGGCGCATCGGCGTCTTCCGAGTCATCCGAGAAATCTTCCGCGTCGTCATCGCCCGATGAGGTCGAATCGCCGTCATCGCCCGAGGACGAGACGAGCACAGAAGAGCGCGCCGAACCCGAGGACGAGCCCGACCCCGAGGACGAACCCGAATCTCCGTCTCGAGCCCCCTCTCCGCCCGACGAGCGCCCCGAGACGGCGGAGCGGTCCAATCGTGAGCCCGAAGCCCTCGAATCGCCCGCGCCCGCCGAGACATCCTCTCCAGAACCGGAAGAGGGTGCATCTTCGCCCGACGAATCGACCGAAACGGCCGAGGCGTCGAGCTCCGAGGAGGCCGAAGACGCGATCGACGAGGCGTTTGCGCTGTCGGGCGAAAGCAGTTCGGCGGGAAGCGAGGCTGGAGAGACCGACGGATCGTCGGGAGGTCCGGGAGGCTCAGGCTCGGGAACGGCCGAGGCCGCGGGATCGGGAGGCGAGGGGGCTGGTCCGGGCGATGGAGAGGGGCCGGGCGCTGGCTTCGACCGCGGAGCGGCCATCCAGGGGTATTCGCAGGCGGTCTATCGGAAGATCCGACGGCACAAAGAGTATCCCACCGTCGCCCGACGCGCCGAGATGGAGGGCACCGTCGTCGTGCGGATCGTCATCGACGCCGGAGGTGAGATCCTTCGCGTCGAGGTCGATCGGTCCTCGGGGCACTCGGTGCTCGACGAGTCGGCCGTCTCGACGGTCGAATCCCTCGACACGCTGCCCGAACCTCCCAAACAGCTCGGCTGGACGCGCAAGACACTTCGCATTCCCATCCGGTATCAACTCAAAAGCGGCTGACCCCTCTACTGGACTCGGCTCGGTCTCGACCTATCGTCGTCGGACGAGGGTATTGAGCCGACACGAGGCGATCAGGCCTCCGTGAATCGGTCTCGCATCTTGGTGAGCGATTCGCCGAGGTTGTTCAGTAGGCTTTGGACATCGTCGCGGAGATCGTCGGTTGCTTCATCGGCGTCGGATTTCAACTTTTGCATTTTATCCTCGAGTTGCTCCCACTCCTCCTTGATCTTTTGCCAGTAGGCTTGAGGACGGCTCTCCTCGGAATCGAGCCGTTCCTCGATGTTGACTCGCTTTTCGCGAAGTTCTTGGTAGCGCGTCTCGAGATCGTCGTATGCAGACATGATAAACTCCCGGAGTATGAGTCGGGGAAATGATAGTCGCATCACTCTCACTCTCGGGTTTCGGGCGACGAGCTGACCCGTCGAATGTCCATTCGGCGAACCGATTCGACTCGGACGCCCATCCCCCTGTGTTGCGCGAAACCGGATAGATGCGGCACGATGTGACTCGTGGCGTATACAAAAATAGACAACAACACCGCTCGGGCAAATCATTTCGGTCCAAGTGAACAGGGCGATCGCATAAGGATTGAATGATCGCGGATATGAGCCGGCTGGAAGCCGGCGCTCCGGAGTAAAGCCCTCGAATCGACTCGATATGGGTTCGGAGCGCCAGCATCCCTGCTGGCATATGGCTTCAGCGACTCCTTGACGGACGAATGGAGGCGACCTGACGGAGGTCGAACCGTGAATGTGTTGCTTATACCTCTAATGCGATCGCCCTGTCCAAGTGAAGTATCCCCACGTTATTTTGACGTGCCGAGTGTCGGTGGTCGGAACAGGAGGTGGCGAGGCGAGGTTCATCCCCGCGGGTGGGCCGAACGCAGATCGTCGACGGCGTCCTCGAGCCCCTCCATCGTGAGCGGAAACATCGGAAACAGCTCGCGAATCTTGCGCGTCGACCAGGTCCCCCACCATCGAGGCGCACGGGGGTTGAGCCAGGCGGTATGCAGGACGGCGTCCCGGAGGTCTTGGAGATACTCGAGGCCGGGGCGTTCGTTGTGATGGTGGTAGTCGACGGCGCCGCCCTCCTCCATCAGCTCCTCCGGGGCCATCGCGGCGTCGCCCACGACGACACAGCGCCAGGTGTGATCGAGATTGGCGAGGACGCGCTCGGTCGGCTCGCCCTGCTCGCGCGCCATGTCGGTGTAGAGCGTCTCGTAGGGACAGTTGTGGAAGTAGAAGCTCTCGAAGGCCTTGAAGTGGTTGGCCTGGTGGGCGGCCGAAAAGAGGCGAGACGTCAGACGCGTGTATGGATTCATCGAGCCGCCGACGTCCATCAACAACAACAGTTTGACGTCGTTCTCCCGGGAGGGCTGGAAGACGAGATCCAGCTCGCCGCCGTTTTGAGCGGTCGCGTCGATCGTGCCCTGGACGTCGAGCTCCTCGTTGCGTCCCTCACGGGTGAGTCGTCGGAGTCGCCGGAGGGCCTGGCCGATATC
>JAQCND010000478.1 GCA_028274765.1 Bradymonadaceae bacterium | reverse complement strand
CGGAAGTCTGCGAAGCCTCCACGGAGAGCCGAATTCGAGGCGTGATACGTACGATCACCCTGTGTGCACGCTAATCTCGTGATGAGACTTTTTGACTCGGAGGTGAAGCGGTGTCGTGCAGAGCTCGGTTCCACCTGTGAGGATGGGCGGGCCGGGTGATGGGTACCGCTCCCCCTGAACTTGTGCGTCACCCGCGCATCCTCGAGGCGTCTCTCGGAGGCTTGTGGGGGGGGGATTGGTGACCCGGCGAGGGTTCGACCCGACGCATGTGGGGAATGGGTCCGGTGTCGTCGGGCCATTCGAGTTCCGGGATCTCCATGGGAATTCGGCGCTGCACGAGAGGTCGCGAACTGTCGCCCGAGAGACTGGGAGGAAGAGGCGGCAGACCGCGGCACGTATCTGGATGAGCCGTACAGCTATTTTTGGAGTCGGAATGCCTCGGCTCCGGGGCATCGAGATCTGGCTTTGACGAGGCCGAACCCCGCCAAGCCACTCCAGTGTTCTCGCCGAGTACATCTTGGAGCGAGCGGGCCACGTGGTCGAAAGCCTGTATGGCTTTCGAACGAGCCATCATTTCGGGCCGAACAGAGGCGGGGGCCCCGGCCCCTTCGAAACAGACATTGTTTGAGACGTCTCCAGAGCCCTGATCGCATGATGTACTCGTGTCGACCGCGTCCGACGTGTCATCCAGAGACTGATCGGTGAGCAAGGTCGAGTAGCCACGATGTTCGAGTCCGTTGACATTGACACATCGCTCGGGGTCGAGGTTCCATATCGACTTCTCGTCGTCCGACCGAGCTTCAAGGGTCGACACCTCTCCGACACACACGACTCCCAGGAGGGCGAGAAGAAAACTCCCAAATTGTCTCCAGGAGATGTGCATCGAAGGAGAGGTCTCGTGCCAGGTCTGGAGCGGGGCCGAACCTCGATTGACATGTGATTCGGTCCATACCTAACTTATTCGAGTCCTGAATATAGCGTGCGCCTGTCACAATATCAACCCTTTCGTGTCCGCGCTCATGCACGAGTCTCCTTCTCTGTCCATTCTCATTCCCACATGGAATGAAGAATCGTGGATTGCGCCCTGTATTCGCACGATACGTGCCAGCCTGGATGCCTCCGATCTCGCCGGGGAAATCATCGTGTGCGACGGAGGGAGCAGCGACGAGACCGAGCACCGAGCGCATCGGGCAGGGGTCGATATGTTCGTACGATCCGAACGTCCGGGGCGTCCCCGACAGCTCAATCGGGGAGTGCGAAAATCGAAGGGAGAGTGTCTCGTCTTTCTACATGCTGACGCCCTCGTGCATCCCGAGTGGTTCGAGGCGCTCGCCTCGGCGCTCCGAGTGGGACACGTGGGGGGATGGTCGCATGTCGACATCGTCCCCGAACATGGAGGACGAGCGAGCTGGTTTGGACTTCCGACCATCAACTGGGGCATGGATCTCCGTACTCGTCTGTTTCACACGGCCACGAGCGACCAGGGGATCTTCATGCGACGAGAGGCGTTCGAGGCGATCGGCGGCGTCCCCGAGCTCCCCATCATGGAGGGATATGCGTTAGTGGATCGGCTGAGAGAGGTTGGTTCGACGGCACTGCTCGAGCCCCGGCTCCGTATCTCGGGGAGGCGCTGGGAGTGTGGAGGCGTGGTTCGCACGACGATGGCGATGCAGGTCATCCGCGCCGGATTTGCCCTCGATGTCGACCCACGTC
>JAQCND010000473.1 GCA_028274765.1 Bradymonadaceae bacterium | reverse complement strand
ACGAATCGCTCGAAAAGAGGGATTCGTCACGCGCCGTCAGCCGCGTGTGATTCCTCGATGTCCTCCGTGTCCCCCCCGATCACGCCGCACCATACCATCACCTTTCTCCTTTCAGTCGCATTCCTGATCGTCGTGACAGTAGGATCGATGGGTTGTGAGGAGCCTGCCGAGCCCGCATCGACTTCCGCAGAGTCTCCAGCCGAATCGAAGCGCGCTCCCCGTCCGCACCTCGAGCAACTTCGCACACGCATCGACCGCATGCACGGAGAGGTCGACGCGTCGATCGCGTTGCACGCCCCCGATATCAAGATGCCCACCTCCCCCTCCGATGCCGGGCTTCCCGCGACCTCCTCCAATGCGAACGGGGATTGATGGACGCTTCCGTCCGATCGCATCCTCGACATCTCGATGGTGCGCCCCCGAGCGAGTTCGCTCGGCCGAGAGTGTGACTCAGGTCCGTAGAAGCTCGACGACGCGTGGTTGGAAGTACCGGCCCCCCTCGGCCGATCGTCGAGTCGGCCGACCGCAAGCGTCGTACCACGGCGTATTCCACGGTATCCGAGCGGCCCCCTCGGCCGATAGGATATTGCGCCAATTTGACAGTCACTCGTTCTTTTGGCTACATGCTCTCTGTTTGGCGTGCGAGCGGATATCGTTCCAACCGATCCGCTCGACGCTCTCGTAACGCCGACGTGCTCGACACGTCGGACTCATGTCGTTTTCTACTGCTCGCCGGACATTCGAAGGACATGAACGACGTCAATACCTCCGACGATACGGCCGACGAGCCGATGAACGAGACGTCCGAAGCGTCAAGTCGTTCCGATACCTCCGACGACGTCTCGAACGACTCCGAGGATGTCGAATCCGTGAATAAAGCGTCGTCCGACGACGAGCCGAGCGACTCCAACGCGAATCGACCTGTCTCTGCGGAGTCGTCTCCGACGAGCCCATCTCGAACTGCCAGTGATAGCGGAGGGAGTGACGATCGCTTTACGCTCTTCGATCTCCGACTTCTCGAACTCGAGGCTCGTCGTCGCTGGTTCGATCGACTCTTTGTGCTCGCGGGGGCGGTTCTTCTGTTCATCCCCTTGCTCGGGTCGTTTGGGCTCTGGGACCCGTGGGAGACCCACTACGGCGAAGTCGCTCGCCAGATCACCGAGCGCAACGACTGGATCAGCACCTGGTGGGGAAGCCACTGGGAGGATGGTCAGGGTCAAACTGAAGGCTCGTATTTCTACTCCAAGCCCATCCTCTTGATGTGGATGATGGCGATCGGACTCGAGATCTTCGGATTCTCCGAATGGGGCATCCGACTCGGGGTCACCCTGATCGCCATTCTCGGACTCGCCACGGTCTACAGCTTCGGGCGAAGCGTCTTCGGACGTCGAGCCGGCTTCCTGATGGCGGGCGTACTCGGCACGTCGCCGTTCTGGTTCTTTTTGAGTCGCCAGGCCCAGACCGACATGCCCTTCGTGGGGTTGATGACCGTCGGGCTCTGCTTCTTCATGATGGCGACCTTCGGACGCCACCGCAACGAGCCGCCCGATAAACTGACCTACGGACTGACCTTCGGATTCTTCGGGACCATCACCATCCCTCAGATCTGGCTCGTCCTGGTCGGACTCTCGCGCTGGCGTGGCCCCGACAACCCGGTCATGGATGCGATCATTCGCCCGATCCAGCTGCCAATACTGGCTCAAATCCCCAAACTCTCCAAGAACTGGGCGTTGCTGGGGGGCAGTCTGCTCTTGGTCGCGGGCGCGGCCCTCGTCGTCGCGGGCCTCTGGCTGGGGCGTCACGAGACCGATCGCGGTCGGCGCATCCGTCGTCGACTCGCCGCGGCCGGGTTCGGCATCGTGTGGATGCCACTGTTCATGCTGCTGATCGCCGTGCTGATCGGAGGCTCGGCGCCGCTCCAGACCTTCAACGGATGGTTCATCTGGGGGCCGACGCAGTCGGCGATCTACGGAAGTTGCTTTCTCGGCGCCGTCTACCTGACGGTCGCCTATCCGGTGCGCGAGCGCCGCGACATCTATCTGCTGACCTTTTACGTCTTCATCGGCCTCGCCACGCTCGCCAAGGGCCTGCTCGGCTTCTTGCTCCCCGGGGCCGTTCTCTTCTTCTACATCCTGCTGACCCGGGAGTGGCGCATGCTGACGCGGGTCAAGCTCGGCTCGGGCACGCTGGCGTTCGTGGCCGTGACCTTCCCGTGGTATGCGGCCATGCTGACCAAACATACTCAGGGCTTCTGGCAGCGTTTTTTCGTCCACGATCACTTCAAGCGACTCGCCAGCGGCGTCCACCAAATCGACACCGGGAGTTTCGAACACTTCATGCGATGGCTCGGCTACGGCCTCTTTCCCTGGTCGGCCCTCGTCCCGGCGACGCTGGGTCGGTTTTTCACCGGACGCGGCCTCTCGCTGGACGACGATCGGGGCCGGGCAACGCTAATGCTACTGCTCTGGGCGGGTATCGCCTTCACACTCTTTACGCTCTCGAGCACGAAGTTCCACCACTACATCTTCCCCGTCGTCCCCCCGCTCGCGCTCTTGATTGCGCTGACGCTCGACGACGCCCTCGATCGCAAACTCCCCGAACCCTGGCCGCTCTATCTGATCGGCATCGCCGTCTTCGGGATTGTGGCCTGGGATCTCATCCACGATCCCCAACTGCTCAAGGACATCTTCAC
>JAQCND010000463.1 GCA_028274765.1 Bradymonadaceae bacterium | reverse complement strand
GCGTTCGTGGACGCGCTCGGCCTCGAAGGGCGTGCGCACCAGCAGAAAGTTGGTCTGGCTCGGCGTCCAGTCGACACCGTGCGGTTCGAGGTCGGCGAGCCCCGCCTCGAGCTGCTCTCGGCCCCGTTCGTTGAGCTCGACGGACTCCTCGACAAACGCTTCGTCGTCGAGGGCGGCGACGGCGGCGCGTTCCCCGAGCCGATTGCGATTGAAGGGGGCTCGCACCCGGTCGATGGCGTCGATTACGTCGGGATGGGCGATGGCGTATCCGATGCGCAGTCCCGCGAGTCCGTGGCACTTGCTGAAGGTGCGGGTGACGATCAGAAGCTCGTGGGTGTCGCGCATCTCGAGGGCCGTCTCGTAGGACTCGGCCCGTGCATACTGATGGTAGGCCTCGTCGACGAGCACGACGATGTCGTCGGGGAGGGTCTCGAGGAAATGCCGTAGAGCCTCGGCCGAGACGTGCGTGCCGGTCGGGTTGTTGGGATTCGCCAGAAAGACCAGTCGCGTCGAGGGCTCGACGGCGGCTCGCATCGCCTCGAGATCGTGGCCGAATCCATCCTGCATCGGGACGGTGTCGACCTCGATGTCGTAGCTCTGCATCGCGATCGGATAGGCGCCAAACGCGTACTGCGAGACGATGCCTCGGTCATCGCCCGGTCGGGCCAGCGCCTGGATGGCGAGTCGAAGGAGCTGGTCGGAGCCGTTGCCGGGGACGATCTCGTCGGTTGAGACGCCGTGTTCGTCGGCGAGCGCTCGGGTCAACATGCGCGCCGCACCGTCGGGGTAGCGATGCGACTGATCGATATGAGACTGGACGGTCTCGATGGCTTTGGGGCTCGGGCCTCGTGGGTTCTCGTTGCTCGCGAGCTGAACCACGTGGTCGACACCGTATGTTTGGCGGATCTCCTCGAGGCGCTCTCCCGGTACATAAGGGTAGATGGTCGTGATGTGGTCGTCGGCGACGGGGCGCGTCATGGCAATATGGGCGAGTGTGGCGCAGCGGATGAGACGCCTCCGGCGAGGCGTTGCGGCGAATATATAGAGATCTCGGCGCCGGGACAAGAGAGAGACGTTCCGATTGGGGCTCCATCGACGAAACAAATCGGCCGGAGCTGCCTCTGATCATAAACGAGGGGAGGAGTGGCGAGCTGTCAGGGGGTCTGGAAGGAGTGAGCCACGAACCGGAACGCCTCATCGGCATTCGGCTCTCCCCCCTCGAACGACTGGCCGGCTTGCGGCGGGTGGCGCGTACACGCACTTCGTAGAAGCATAAAGACGCGTCAAAAGGGAACACGTGGCGACGCAGGGCGATCGCATAAGGAATGCCCCACTGCGAGCGTGAGCCGGCTGGAAGCCCACTTCCGGAGGAAGTACAGGGGCGCTCCGAAGCCGGGCCTTCCGGATCGACTCGATATCGATCCGAAGCGCCTCGAGACGTCCTCGACGTGAGCATCCCTGCTGGCACGTGGCTTCAGCGACGCCCTGGCGGGAGGATGGAGGTGGCATAACACGGAACGAATCGTGAATGTGTGGCTTATACCTCTAATGCGATCGCCCTGCCCTTTCGCCCGGACTCACTCTGGTTTATCCTCCCGGCTCGAGAAGACTCCGACGTTCATACGTTCTCCCACCTGCGACTTCACCATGGGCACGACCCCTCACCCGACCGCAATTCGCTTCGTCGAAGACGATCATCTCCTCGAGATTACGTTCAGCGACGACGTCACCCACGAGTATCGCACCGAGATTCTGCGCGGCTACTGCCCGTGTGCCCACTGCCAGGGACACGGTTCGATGCCTCACGACTGGAACGAACTGAGGCGCGAGCCGGAGGTCCTGATCTCGGACATCTCTCAGGTCGGCAACTACGCCATCTGCATCGCCTGGGAGGATGGCCACAATACGGGCGTCTACTCGTTTGAGATTTTGCGCCAGATCGCCGAGGAGCCGAGCGAGGTACTCGGCGACTATCCGCCGGAGCAGATGGACGACGTCGACTGGTAACGAGAGACGAGACGAGGAGACGATATCGCCGCTTGGAGCGACTTCGAGTTGATCCAAACCCCGTCAAAATAGCGACTCACCCCATGCCAAACGCCAGACGGCGGACTCCTCGTCTATGCACGGTCATTCGCCTCGCCGATCCCCTCATGTTCCAGACGAACGTGTGCTGGAGCCGGTGTGAGCCCCGTGCCTCGTTCTATCCACTCGTCGAGGACGCCCCCGCGCTCATTACTGGGGCGATACTCGACATGCATCATATTGTAATCACTCCCTCCCCCAGACGAACCCGTGTGATGAGGAGAGGTCGACGATCGTCTCGGGAGAGCGATTGCGACACGACAGGGCCCCGTTTTTCGGACTGGAACTCCAGCCCCCGCAGGTTGCGTCGTCGACATGCCAATCGAGGGCAATGGCACAAGACGTGGGGGCTCAAACGCTCGGCTCCCTCGACGTGGTGCCGGTGAAACATCCCGGCCGTTTCGACGGGATCGGGAGGGAACACCCTCGAGGTCGCGAGCGACGGCTCGAAGGAGCATCGTCTGCCCCGTGATGTTGATCGATTCAACATCCACCGCGCATTTCTCCCCATTCTCCACAGCGACTGACGTGGTTCGTGTCCCCTCTATACCATGATCGTCGGGCTCCGGGGACCATTGGTTGCCTCTCACAGGAGGGAAGCCGGAACCCAAGGAGCCATCTTCAATACTGGGCGAGCCGTGTTTCGGCCCGAGGGCCATCTGTCACAGATGACGTTTCGAGTGGCTGGACGAGTATTGTATCCTCGTTGCGTCCGATGAGATGTCTATCATCCGATCTCGATACGTACTACTGACGGGAGAGCACCGTGACCGAATCATCGCGCGACATCGATCTCGTGTTGTGGGGAGCGACCGGCTTTGTCGGTCGACTCGCCGCCGAATACCTCGCCGAGCACTATCCTCCGAGCGACGTTCGGTGGGCGCTCGCCGGCCGAAACCGACGCAAACTCGAGACGCTGCGAGAGGAGCTCGGCCAGTCGTTCGGGCTCTCCGGCGAAGTTCCCATTTGGGTCGGGGACGCGATGGACCGTGAGAGTCTCGATCCGATCGCCGAGCGCGCCGAGGTCGTCTGTACGACGGTCGGGCCCTACGACCGATACGGGACGAAGCTCGTCGATGCCTGCGTTGCTCACGGGACCGACTACTGCGATCTGACGGGAGAGGTTCAGTGGATTCGAGAGATCGTCGATCGCTACCACGAGGCGGCGCGAGACACCGGGGCCCGGATCGTTCACTGCTGTGGGTTTGACTCGATTCCTAGCGACCTCGGAACGTTGATGATTCAGGAGTACGCCCGAGACGAAATGAAGACCACCTGCGATCGCGTCCAGCTCGTCGTGGGTGGTGCGAGCGGAGGCTTCAGCGGGGGCACGCTGGCGAGTCTGTCGGATACGCTCGAACAGGCCGGGGAGGATGCTCGAGTGCGATCGGTTCTGACCGACCCTTACGCGCTCAATCCTCCCGACATGCGCGAGGGGCCGGACGAAGGGGCCCAGCAGTCGGCTCGATTCGATGACGACCTCGGCCTCTGGACGGCTCCTTTCGTGATGGCCACGATCAACGAAAAGATCGTCCGTCGGAGCAACGCCCTGATGGACCGGCGATACGGTCGCGACTTTCGATACGGCGAGTCGATGCAGATGGGCTCGGGGCTGACGGGGGCGATTTCAGCTTATGGGACGGCGCTCGGAACGGGAGCATTCACGGGAGCAATGGCGATCGGGCCCCTCAGGCGCCTACTCCAGTCCCTGGTACTGCCCGATCCGGGAGAGGGAC
>JAQCND010000462.1 GCA_028274765.1 Bradymonadaceae bacterium | reverse complement strand
TCAAGACCTCGAACGCCTCGTCGAGACGGGTCATTTTCGGCGTGATCTGTACTTCCGGCTCAATGTTATTCGCCTCCGTCTGCCCCCACTCCGCGAGCGCAAGACGGATATTCCTCTGCTGCTCGACCATTTTGCGAGTGAATCGGCCTCTCAGCACGGACTTCCCAAGCCTACCTGGACCGATGCGTGCGAGCGCCGGCTGATGGCCCACGACTGGCCGGGCAACGTGCGCGAACTCAAAAACGAAGTCGAACGTCTCGTCATCATGCATCGAGACGGCGACCCGATCGAGGTCGACGATCTATCACCCGAGTATGGCGGCGAGCCCGACGTCGACCTCGTGCCCTTCGTCGACGATATGACGCTCCCGGAGGCGACCGAGCAGCTCGAACGCAAGATGATCCTCGAGGCCCTCCGCGAGACGGACTGGAACAAGACGCGAGCGGCCGAACGCCTCGATATCAGCCGGCGCCACCTCATTCGCAAGGTCTCGGATTACGAGCTCGAGGCGCAATATCGAGACGACGCGTGAGCGATCGCCCCCGACGGCCGGCATACACAGACGATCCGAAGGTCACTCCACGTCCACGGGTTCACCCACCGATGTGTCCAGATGGCGAACGCCCTCCAGCCACTGGTAAGCGCCGTAGCTGCCGACGATGCGCTTGACGTAGTGTCGGGTCTGGCGAATCGTAATGTCTTCAACCCAAAGTGCCACCTCGTCGGCCGTCGAGGCCCGAAGCCAACGGCGCACGTTGCCGGCGCCCGCGTTGTAAGCGCCGAGCATCAAGACGGGGTGGCTGTCGAAGATCTCGGCCAGATAGAAGAGATGATCGACCCCGACGCGGAGATTGATGCGAGCCGTCTGGAGGCGGTCGGGCGTGGCCGTCCCGTCGATGTCGTCGTCGTGATTGCGAGCCGTGCGCGGCATCAGCTGCATCAACCCCACTGCTCCGGCCCAGGACTGGATGTCGGCGTCGAGCCCGGACTCTTCGCGGATGAGCGCGGCCACCAGGTCGAGGGGGAGCGTCTCGACCTGAGACTGTGCGGCCTCGGCCTCGACCGCTTCGCGTATGGATGATTCGTAGGGATCGGGAAAGGCGATCTGCCACCGCACTCGCCGTCCCAGCTCGGGCTCGACCCAGGGACGGCCGGAGACGCGTCGGCGCGGAATGTCGTGGCTGGTTTCGAAGTGGCCGGCCGCGTGGTGGAGCGCCGCGAGCCGCCAGTAGTCGGACTCGCCCCGCGTCTCCCCGGAGTGCTCCTCGATCCGTCCCGCCTCGAGTTCGGCGGCCATCCCCGGGAGGCCCAGCGCCACGAGGCGTCGCGCTCCCCGCGATGCCGAGTCGTTCTGTTCGTAAAACCATCGGGGCGGGACATCGGCTCGGGCGCTATCGAGCTCGGGGATGTCCATGTTGTCGTGCTCGCGGAGTTTCAGATGGGCGAGGTATCCGTAGAAACTGAAGGGATACCGTCGCCAGGTGGCTTGCCAGGCACGGCGCGCCATCCCGCGGTCGCCGAGTTCCATGGCGGCACGGCCCCGGAAGTACTCGAGCCGTCCCTGACTGAAGTACTGTTCGTCGCGTTTGGGACGATCGAGCTGGTTCAGTCTGCGTCGAAACTGTTCGTATTGGCCGTCGCGATAGAGCGGTTCCAGCACCTCCCAGACGATCTCGTGCACCATGTCGCCGTCGGGATAGTCGCGGAGCGCTCGTCGCGTCCGCTCGAGGGCTCGCTCGCGTTCGTCTCGCTCTCGGTGGATGCGCGTCAAAAAGAGGAGGGCGTCGTCGGCGTGACTCCGGTCGGGATAATCCTCGAGGATCGTCTCGAAGACCTGCTCGGACGTATCGAACGACTCTTCGCGGTAGGCTTCTCGTCCGAGGGCATACAGACTCCGGATGCGCTCGTCGCCGTGGACGTCGCCTCGACACGTCTCGGCGACGGTGCGGTAGGCCTTCATCGAGGCCTCGTCGCGATCGAGTCGATAGAGCGTGCGACCCAGTCGGAAGCGGGCTCGACATCTCAGGTCGTCCTCCAGGGTCTCGACGTCGAGCTGCTCCAGTTCGGCGAGGGCTTTCTCGTACTGAACGGCGCCGTAGAGGTGTTCGGCACGCCGGATGCGAGCCTCGGCCGACGGGTCGTAGTCGTCGAGCGGAGGAGGTTCGACCTCGTCGACTCCGACACAGGCACCGTACGACTGGACTCGATACGTCGCGAGACGCTCCTCCGAGAGATCGTCGAAGGTCGAGGAGGTGAGCAGTTTCTTCAACATGCGACACGTCGCCGCACGCGTCTCGTCCTCCCCCCCGAGGCCGTCTCGAATGCGACTCGCCGACGGGGGCGTCTGGCGGACGCGCACGTCCAGTTGCAATCGGGCGAGGGGCGAGCCCGGATAGTCTCGCTCGAGCGCTCCCCGTTGCCGGACGAGTCGCTCGACAAATTCCTTCGGCGGGGATTTGGCCTTCAACAGCGCGCGAAGTGCCCGATAGCTCAGATACGAGCGAAGCGGATCGATCATCGTCGAGGCTCGTACGAATGCACCGGCTGCTTCGATCGGCCGGTCGGCCCGGAGGTGGGCGACAGCCGACATCAGGAGCATGTCGCCGATCTCGCGGGTCGAGGTCATCTTCTGTTCTCGGGAGTCGAGCGGTCCCTCGAGGAGCTCGACGGCGCGCTCGTCATCCCCGCGCTCGAGAGCATGACCTCCCTTCAGACACCGTTCGATGCGGCACGAGGTGGGCGGATACACGTCGGGGGAGAGAGGCTGACTGCGGAGATCGGCGAGTCCCGCGAGAGTGAACAGAACAGCCGTGGCAGACGCGGCCACGAGCTGAATCCAGGGTCCATGCGACATGTCGAACTCCATGCACAATATCAGAAAAGAGAGCCATGAGTACGGAGGCCGAGCCCCACGAACACCCCGTGCAGTTCGAGGGCCCGCTGGGGTTGGGCCGCCGGCCACCGGCCTCGATTGTAGCGATACAGCAGATGGAGCCAGGGCAACCATCCGCGGTCGGCATCTCCCAGAGGCACGTCGAGCCCGGCTCCGACCGACCAGACGGGCGCAACGCCAAACGCCGCCGTCCGACCGGATCCACTCGGTGCCCCTCGCGCGCCGCCTCCGATTTCGACGTAGAGCGAGGCGATCGTGTAGGGGAGCCAGTCGCTGCCGAAGACGAACAGCGCCAGGGGATGGAGGGCGAGATGGCCGCCGAGCGTATGCGAAAACGTCCTCGACGATGCGTTCGCCGACGTCGACCGGAGCGCATCCAGGCGGTAGGCGAGTCGCACGTCTACGAGTGACAGGAGCGAGGCGCTTCGAAGGCCGACATCGAGCCCCCACCCCTCGAGGTTGCGCGAATCGGCCCGGACCCAGGCGCCGCGAAGACTGGGCTCGACGAACGAACCGTTGTAGGCCCGTGGGTCGTCATCGGTGGTCGATTCGGCCTCTTCGTGTGCCCGGGACGAGCTCTGAGCCTCGATCATGCGCGGGGAGACGCACGCGAAAATGACGATACATGCGAGGGTCACATATCGGGCGAAGTGCTGTACGGTCGAGCCCATGAAAGGACGGGGTTGGAACGTAGGGGAATGGCAGACGACGAAACGCACGATCCGGCCCATCAGTGTGGAGGATGCTGGATGGGGGAGACAAGGTCGATGGGGGTTCCCGCTCTGTCGACGAGGCGCGTCGAAGTCTCACCACTTCCGACTTGCATCACTGCACGTTCGTCGATATCGAACGAGGCAGCGACAGATCACTGTGAACGAGGGATGGGATGATGCCATCTCTCGTCGTATGGACTGCTCTCCGAGACTCTTCTCTACCATGACTGCCGAATACTCACCGATCGAACGATACGAAGACGCCGTCGCATCGGCTCGAGACTGTTTCACCGATGAGCGTCCGGGCGTCTCTCTCTATCATCTCGGCCGGGCGGCCGAACTGGCCGAGCGCCAGCGTGAAGATAGCCTCGGGACGTCGCCCGACGAAGCCGAGGCGTGGTCGAGGCACCGCAAGTGGGCCGACCAGCTCGCTCGCACGGTCGAAGCTCGCGTCTCCGCCGAAAAGATCGAGATGTGGCGTCACAAGGCCTCCGGCGAGCTCGTCCGCTCCATCTCGACTCCTCGTGCCGATCGACTGGAGCTGTTCGTCGAGGAGGATGGAACCGTCGAGTGGCAAGACGTCTCCGGTCAGGAGTACTGTCTCTGTGGTACCGGCGCCGACTTTCAGTCGCTCGAGTCGGGCTGGCGACGCGAATGTCCATCGTGCGGACTCGTGCTCACTCGCGTGATCACCGACGAATAACCCCTGTCGCTCGCCATGCAGATCGCCCGCCCGAGCGTCGTCCTCCCCCTCCCGGTTGCCTCCAATTTGTTCGATCTCGGGTTCGTGGCTATCCCTTGAGGTAACATCATTCGCAAACAGTGCGCGATCCGACGGCGCTTCTCGGGGGAAGCGCCTCTCGGTCGCCTCGAGCACGGTCCCCCGATCCGTCTCGGGGCTCACTCGAGGCCTGCGAGTCTCTCCAGTATCGAGGATAGTCGTATCGACCGAGCGCCCGAGCCCGAGATCGACGCACGACGAACTTACCTCTACGGGAGACCACCATGTCGATGTCTCAGACGTTCACGTCACTCTGGGCCTATCTGCCTCGAGTGCTCGGTGCTCTGATGCTGTCCATCGTCGGGTATATCGTGGCCGTTCTATTGAGGCGCATCACGTATTCGGTGCTTTCGCGTCTGCGGCTCGACGAGCGACTCGATGCGTTGGTGCGAGGCCGCGACGATACCTCCGGGCCGGAACCGATGCCGGTGGAGTCGTATCTGGCGGCAGGCGTCTTTCTTCTGACACTCGTCGGGGTTGCGACCCTCGTGCTCCAGGCACTGGGGCTCACGCTGCTGGTCGAGCCGCTCAACGTCTTCTTGACCAAAATCGTTGGATACCTCCCCAACGTCATCGGGCCCGCCGTTCTATTGCTGGTGGCCTGGATCGTGGCGAGTGCCGTGCGGCTGCTGGTGCGACGGGGACTGGAGAGCATCGACTTCGATCGGCGCTTTCACGAGACGCTTCGACCGGAGTCGCCCGATTCGATGCGAGACGAGTCTCAATCGGCAGCGCCCATCATCCCCGAACCGACATCGCTGACACACACGCTCTCCGAGCTATCGTACTGGCTGGTGCTAATTCTCTTTTTGCCCGCCATCCTCGAAGGGCTCCAGCTCCAGGGCCTGCTCGAACCCGTGGCGGCGATGGTCGACGAGTTTTTGGCGTTCATCCCCAACCTCTTTGCCGCGGGTATCATCCTGACGATCGGCTACCTCATCGCCCGGCTCCTCCAGCGCCTCACCACCACGTTCTTCGCCTCGCTGGGGACGGACGATCTCGCCGAACGCCCCGGTGTCTCGACACTCGTGGGGCGTTATTCACTGAGTCGAATCCTCGGCACCATCGTCTTTGCCCTCGTGCTGATTCCGGTCGTCGTCGCGGCGCTCAATGCGCTCGATATCGCCGCCGTCACCCGACCCGCCAGCGCCATGCTCGACCAGATCCTCGCCGTCATCCCCGACGTGGCTGCCGCCGTGATTGTCGTCGTGATCGCCTACGCCGGAGGACGGCTGGTCGGCTCCATGCTGGCAACCGTCCTGGCCGGTATCGGATTCGACGACGTGCCCGAAGTGATCGGCGTCGAATACGACGCCGACACGAGTCGATATTCTCCCTCCGAGTGGGTCGGCTGGATCGCCTTCGGGGCCATCCTCATGCTGGGGGGCATGGAGGGATGCCGCACGCTCGGGCTGACGATGCTCTCTGGGCTGGTCGCCGACTTCGCCCTCTTCGGCGGCAAGGTGCTGCTCGGAGTCGCCGTCTTCGTCATCGGACTCGCGCTGGCTCGATTTGCCGGACGCACGATCGAACGGGCCCAGCTCGCCAACGCTCGCATGGTAGCCCACATTGCGCGGGCTTCGATCATTGTGCTGGCCGCGGCCATGGCTCTGCGCGAAATGGGGATCGCCGACCCGATCATCAACCTCGCCTTCGGACTGGGGTTCGGGGCAATTGCGCTCGCTGTGGCGATCGCCTTCGGGCTCGGTGCGCGCGAGCCAGCCGGCGATCTCTTTCGGGAGTTCGTCGAGGCTCTCCGGACGGATACCTCCGACGACTCCGGACGCTCGTCTCCGCCGAGCGGAGACATCGACTCCCACCCGCCTTCCGATCGTACCTCCCGAGACGACGTCGACGAGGACGACGATCACCCAGGACGCGGCGGTGACGACTGATTCTCTTGACCATCCGATCGCCCGTTTTCCCGAGGGGCGAGGGGGGGGGCACGAACGAGCGGCGACGTTCCGCTCCGTCCTCCCGCCTCGGGTGACGGTGTTTCCTCCGCAGGACGGTTTCCATCCACCGACGTCGATCGTACACTCGCTTTGCGATGCTGGAATGGAGACGTTCCGTTTGATACTCGACGGACGACTGGATACTTCATTCCCCCTGCTCTCGTGTTGACTGCTTTCCGACGCGTTTGACTAGCACGTATGACCGATTCCAACTCTCTTCCTTCGTCACTCGCCGCTCGTCTCGAGGTCGAGGACTCCGACCGCGCCGCTCGGGCCCTCGCCTCGCCCGAACGGGCCACCGACATCTGTGACGACGAGGGACCACTGGCGTACGCACGTTTGGCCGAACGCATCGCCGACCATCTCGCGGACGACGAACCAGCTCGTGCCAGCCAGCTCGAATGCCTGGCCGATGCCGTTCGTCTCGACGCTCCTTTTTTATACGACCATCCCGAGCGCCTCGTCGAGACGGTGGTCAATCGGTGTCGGTGGTTCGCCGGCGATCGCGAGCGATTCGACGCGCTCGATCGTGAGCACGATCATGCCGAGTCCCGCGAGTTCGAGCGCGTCGAGGGCATGGACGAACTGCTCGAGCAATGGCGCACGTGGGATCGTGCGCATCGTGATGCTCCGCGGCTCGCGACTCGTCGCATGCCTCGCGATCTCCCCGGGGAACACCTCTCGATGATCGTCCGGGGACGCGAGCAGTTCAATCGAGTGGCTTGGGCGCCCGACGGCGAGTGCCTCTTTGCCATGGAGGCCGATCGCGGTATCTCCGCCTGGGATGCCGAGACGGGGGCCTGTCTGTGGCGTCGCCAGCCCGAGGGAGCGCCCGACGGGCTCGAGTACAACCGAGTGATGGATTCGCTCGTCTTCGTCACCCGACGCGAACGAGGGGAGAATCGGCAGGATTACAGCGTGCGTGTTCACCACATCGATCCCGACACGGGTTCGGACCAGCGGTGCCAGACGGTCGAGGTCGCCCCTCAGGATCAATTCACGTCCATCGCTCGCGACGCCTCGGTGGCGCTGCTCGGCGGGTTCGAACGGGCCCTCCTATTCGACGTCGAGACGGGAGAGGAGCTTCACGCCTACGATGTCCAGCCCCACGGCGGGACCCTCTCGCGCGACGGTCGGTACGTAGCCCTGGGCCGACTCGATCACCGGGATACCGTCCTGTTCGACCGCAAACAGAACGAACAGCGGACGTTCGACCGCCCCGAGCGTGGACACGAGGCCTCCTCGACCGTTCACGCCCTCGCCGATGCCCATCTGGCCGTTGGCGATACCGAGGGAAGCGTGCGGGTCTGGGATCTGGCGACCGACGAGCTCGTCGCCTCGTTCCAGGGCGCCGGAGTCGTCACGGATCTGGCCTGGGCGACCGAGGGCGAGCGGCTCGCCGCAAGCTGGCTCGACCCCACCGAAGGGACAGGGCATGGCACAACCCTCTGGAGGCTCGACGACGAACAACTTCTCGGTCGTTTGCCGACGGGGGTGGTCCGTACCAACGGATTGACGTTTTCGCCCGGAGACGACCGGATAGCAGCAGCCGATACCGACGGTCGCCTGCGTATCCATCGGCTCGACGATCGCGACGACGTGCCTCCGCCGACCGTCCCCTCAGACGGCGTCTGCACCAGTGCGCTCGAACCGCGTCGCCGACGGATGGCAGTCGCCACTCACCGCGTCACGGACCCCGTTCGCCTCTTCGACCTCGAGAGCGGCGAGCTCCTCGAGACGCTCTACTTCGACGGGGTGCCCGATGCGCTCGACTTCTCCGGCGACGGCAATCACCTGCTGGTTCGCACCGGCGACGATCCCCTCGACAATGTCGTCTGGTCGCGCTCCGACTCGGGCGACTGGCAGGCCGACCTCGAGATCGGCGTCCAGCTCCTCGAGGCCTTCGAGGCCGAGCCCGATCCATTTGATTCTCACATCTACGTCGACGGCACCGGAACGATCCATCTCCCCAATCCGCTAGACCCCGAGGGCGATGCACTCACCTGGCCGACGCCGCTGCTGCGGATGGACGACCTCGATGCGATTCAGATGGCCCGGGGGTGTCCCTACATCGTGGCCCACCAGTGCAACCGGCTCGAGATCATCGAGATCGTCGAGTGAGCATATGTGGTCACACAGACAGATCCCCTCCTGAAGAGAGCCCGGCCTCTCGAGTTATGCATGCTCGTTCGAAAGCTCGTGCCGTGCGAACACGGGCGATCCCCTTGGGTATCGAATCCCATGCCCCACGGCGACGCTCGTGCCGTGCAAACACGGGCGATCCCCTCATGTTTCGCCGTTCTCATCGCGAAGATGCTCGAGCACTTCGAAGATATCTTCTCGCTGTTCGTCATCGAGACGTTTGACCTTCCGAAACAGCGCCGCCTCCTCCTCGTCGTCGGGTTTGACGTCGGAGGGCGTCTTGCCGGCCAGTGTGATCAGGCGATCGGGATTGAGATCGAGTTCGTTAGCAATCGATCGTAGCGTCTCTTCGGCCACCGAAGGAGGGGGATCGTCCTGTTCGATGCGCACGATGGCCGAGCCCGACTTGTCGATGCGTCGTGCCAGTTCGCGGACGCCGATGTCCTGTTGCTGTCGTGTCTCTCGGACGAGTTCGCCGAGTTTGGAAGCCATGTCGTTGTCCTGGTGGGATCACCGAATCTCGCGAGTCAGCCCCCGCGCTCTCCATTGGAGCGCAGTTGCCTCGAAATTTCAACCGATCTGGAGGGGAGAGAGGCCCCCGGATCGACCGATGTCCCCGAGCAGGCCGTCGGACGGAGAGACGCGTGACGTGACGATCAAAGTGCGTCCCCGACGGCAGGGCGAGCTCGCGCCCCTCGTCGAGTCTCCATCGGTCGGAACTCGAGCGGAGGCCGAGATTTGGCCGTCTCCGCATTGCGTCTAGCTTTGGAGCCCGTGCGTCCTATCGACGTGAGTTCGGGGAGTCCGGAGTCGTCGAGCGAACTCCCGTGATGATCCTTCCACTGATTTGGACCCGTGCGCATTGCTTTCACGTACAACCTCCAGACCGATTCCAGCGATCTCAGTCAGGCAGAGTTCGACCCGCCGGAGACCGTCGAGTTTGTCTTCTCGACCCTCGAGCGTCTCGGCCACGAGGTCGTTC